>CANRMK010000038.1 GCA_947631715.1 uncultured Acetatifactor sp. | reverse complement strand
GGCTGAACTGTTACCAGATATCTTTATCATACACCCCTTTTTGCTTGCTATCAAGGTTGTTTTGGTATAAGATAATAATAAAACTGTCACACAATAAGGCGCAAAGGAGCAAAGATACATGGAATTGTCTAATCTGCGGGAGCAGATCGACCGGATCGACTCTCAAATCGTGGAACTGTATGAACAGCGCATGGAGATCAGCAGGCAGGTGGCGGAATTTAAGATCGGCGCCGGGAAAAAGGTCTTCGACAAGCAGAGGGAGCAGGAGAAGCTTGCCGCGGTGAAAGCGCTTACCCACAACGAATTTAACAGCCATGGGATCGAGGAGCTCTTTGAACAGATCATGTCCATGAGCCGCAAGCTGCAGTATCAGCTCCTTGCGGAGCACGAAAGCCTCGGAAAGCTGCCGTTCATCGGCGTGGACGAGCTTGAGACCGGAAAGGCCAGGGTCGTGTTCCAGGGGGCCGAGGGCGCTTATTCCCAGGCGGCTATGATGCAGTATTTCGGCGGCCGGGTCAACAGCTTCCACGTGGATACCTTCCGGGACGCCATGAGCGCCATCGATGAGGGAAGCGCGGATTTCGCTGTGCTCCCCATAGAAAATTCCACAGCCGGCATTGTAAATGAGATCTACGATCTTCTCCAGGAATATGAGAATTACATAGTGGCGGAGCAGATCATACGGATCGAGCACTGCCTGTTAGCGGTGCCGGGTGCGTCGCTGCAGGATATCAGAACGGTCTATTCCCACCCTCAGTCGTTGATGCAGAGCGCACGGTTTCTGGAGAAATACGGCTGGCAGCAGATCAGTATGCAGAACAATGCCTTTGCGGCCAGGAAAGTGGCGGAGGACGGGGACAGGACCCAGGCGGCCATTGCAGGAGAGCATGCGGCGAAGATCTACGGCCTTGAGGTGCTGCAGAAGGGAATCAATCATTCGGGGACCAACTCCACGCGCTTTATCATCGTCACCAATCAGAAGATATTCCGCAAGGATGCGAAAAAGGTCAGCATATGCTTTGAGGTGCCCCACGAGAGCGGATCTCTGTACCACATGCTGTCCCATTTTATCTATAACAACCTGAACCTGACCAAGATTGAAAGCCGTCCCATTGAAGGGCGCAACTGGGAGTACCGGTTTTTTGTGGACTTTGAGGGAAATCTGGCGGACAGCGCCGTGAAGAATGCCCTGAGAGGGCTGCGGGACGAGGCGCGGAATATGAAGATCCTCGGGAACTATTAGAATGGGGTAACAGTTCAGCCATTCCCTTGCGAGTCACGCCCGGTACTGCCGATGTTCTTCCGGCAGACACGCTTCCGCTCGGTTCCGCACGTAACGGACACTAGGCTCGAGAGTACCTCGCCAAGTGCCGACGTGCTCCAACGGTCTGCCGGAAGAACATCGGCAGTACCGGGCTGAATACGACGGAGGGGCTGAACTGTTACAGAATGGGGAAGGCAATTTCGTTTGGTAGATGCGCTGAAACACGCTAGGAGTGTTAGATTGAGAAGTCATTTTCATAACGTTTTGTGCCTAAGCGAAAGGAATGGATGCAAATATGGAGATTACAGAGAAAAAGCCCTATGCTGAGAGAAAGTCCTATGCTGAGGACGGGTCTTCGGACAGGACAGCGGGAGGCGCCAGGCTGGAAGAGCTGATCGTGTACAGGGATTTTGAGGACGGCGGCCTGCTCGGAGAGATGACCCGGATCATGGACGAATACAGGGAGACGGTGAAAGGCGGGGGAACAGCGTTAGAGGAAAAGAGGCCCCCTATGGCGGCTTCCCTGTACAGATGTATCCACGGGCTGATCGAACTGGCGGGCCGGTATGGCTTCCACGGCAACCTGTGGCACTGTTATCTCGCCAATCTGCTGGTGAACAACGAGAACAGCTACAGCTGCGGCTGTGAGATCAGGGGAGAGATCCAGGGGACCATAAACCAGGCGGTCCTGCACGATATTGTGATATTCAAGGAGCTGTACGACTATGATTTCGGCCCTTTGGCGGAGGCGCTCAGGGTGCCGGAGTTCGCGCTGATAGAGAACTATGTGAGCAGCACCCGGGAGAGCAAGGTGTACAATCGCCGGATCTGCGCCAGGATCTGTGAGCTGGCGGAGAAATTCAGCAGAGACCACACCCCGGAGGAAATGAAAGCGACCCTGACGGAATTTTACCGGGAGTACGGTGTGGGCAAGTTCGGCCTGCACAAATCTTTCCGCATTTCCCACGACGGATCGGGCGTCCATATCGATCCCATATTGAACATTGCCCACGTCAGCCTGGACGACCTGGTGGGATATGAGATCCCAAAGAAGAAGCTTACGGAGAATACGGAGGCCTTTGTGGCGGGGAGAAAGGCAAATAACTGCCTGCTGTTCGGCGATGCAGGGACAGGGAAATCCTCCTGCATCAAGGCCATCGCCAATGAATATTATGAAAGAGGGCTTCGTATCATAGAGGTGTACAAGCACCAGTTCCAGGATCTGAACGAGGTGATCGCTCAGATCAAGAACAGGAACTACAAGTTCATTATCTATATGGACGATCTGAGCTTTGAAGAGTTTGAGATCGAATACAAATATCTGAAAGCCGTCATTGAGGGAGGACTGGAGAAAAAGCCGGAGAATGTGCTGATCTATGCGACCTCCAACAGGCGCCATCTGATCCGGGAAAATTACAGCGACAAGGAGGAGATCAGGCAGGACATGCACACCGGGGATACCGTTCAGGAGAAGCTGTCCCTGGTGCACCGCTTCGGCGTCACCATTTATTTCGGAGCCCCGGACAAGAAGCAGTTCCAGGAGATCGTCCGGGTATTGGCAAAGCGGGGCGGCATACAGCTTCCGGAGGAGGAGCTTCTTTTGGAGGCGAACAAATGGGAACTCTCTCACGGCGGGCTGTCGGGCAGGAGCGCCCAGCAGTTCATAGATTATCTGCTGGGAAAGTGATCCGCAGCCAAAACGGTGCGGAGGCAGGGGACACAGTTACATATAAAGGAGGCGCATACCAGTGGGCAGCAGGATATTTGCGGCCATAGATGTGGGCAGCTTTGAGCTGACCATGAAGATATTTGAATTTACCGGGAAAGGAAATATGAAAGAGGTGGACTGTATCCAGAAGCGTCTGGATCTGGGAACGGATACCTATTTCAACGGCAAGATCTCAAACGAAAAGATGGATGAGCTCTGCCGCGCCCTGAGCGAATTCTCCGAAAAAATGCATGCCTATAAGGCGGACAGCTGCAAAGCCTATGGGACCAGCGCCATTCGGGAGACGGAGAACACCACCATTGTCCAGGACCAGATCGCCCAGCGCACAGGGATCAGGGTGGATGTGCTGAGCAATTCCGAACAGCGTTTCCTGGGGTATAAGGCGATCGCCTCCAGAGGGGAGAACTTCAGCAGGATCATCGAGGAAAAGACGGCAATCGTGGATATCGGAGGCGGAAGCATACAATTATCGCTTTTTGACAACGACACACTTGTGTCCACTCAGAATCTCAGGCTGGGAGTGCTGAGGCTGCAGGAATATATTAACCGTTTCTCCGCCAGGAGCTCCCAGGTGGAAATGCTCATAGACGAGATGGCCATGGCGCAGCTGTCCATCTATAAAAAGCTGTACTTAAAGGATCGGGAGATCCAGAACCTGATCGTCATGGACGATTATATCTCTCCGCTGATGGTGCGCAGGCACGGCGTCAAAGCCACGTTGGAGACTGCTGATTACACGGCGGTGAGACACCTGATCCGGAACGGCAGCACGACCCAGGCGGCGCTTGCCATGGGCATTCCCGAGGAGAAAGTCCCGCTGGTGTTCATCAGCGCCCTGCTGGTGGAGCGGATCGCAGAGCTGATGGGAGCAAGGCACATCTGGGCGCCGGGCGCTGCGCTCTGCGACGGCATTGCTTACGAATATGCGGAAAAAGCCGGGCTTCTTCAGGGGGAGCATGACTTTGAGAAAGACATTGTGGCCTGCGCCACCAGCATCAGCAAGCGCTATATGGGGAGCAAAAAGAGGTCGGAGACGCTGGAAAATATCACTACCACGATCTTTGACAGCATGAAAAAGATCCACGGGCTGGGCAGGAGAGAGCGCCTGTATCTGAGGCTGGCCTCTATCCTCCACGACTGCGGCAAATACATTAGCATGGTCAACATCGGGGAAAATTCCTATCAGATCATTATGGCCACGGAGATCATCGGCCTCTCCCACCTGGAGAGGGAGATCGTGGCCAATGTGGCGCGTTTCAACTACAGCAGATTCGTGTATTACGGACAACAGTCAGGCTCCAGCGGCCTGGATCAGGACTCCTTTTTGATCGTGGCCAAGCTGACGGCCATTCTGCGGCTGGCCACCGGGCTGGACCGGAGCCATAAACAGAAGCTCACGGGCCTGAAAGCGTCGCTAAAGGACAACAGGCTGGTCCTTACGGTCGATACGCAGGAGGACATTACTCTGGAAAAGGGATTTTTCGCCATGAAAGAAGCCTTTTTCAAGGAGGTCTTCAGTGTGGAGCCTGTGCTGAAGCAGCATAAAAATCTATAAGACTATAAGACCGGCGCAGGAAAAAAGCTGCGGACGGGAAAGGAATGACAGCGAGACATGGCAGAGAAGAATGAATACGGCGATCCGAAATATTACAGCAACAGGGAGCTGAGCTGGGTCCTTTTTGACCACAGGGTGCTGAACGAGGCCAGGGATAAGAGCATACCGCTGTTCGACAGACTGAAATTCTTAAGCATTACTGCCTCCAACCTGGACGAGTTCTTCATGATACGTGTGGCCTCCCTGCAGGATATGGTCAATGCAAAGTACGACAAACCGGATATTGCAGGACTGAAGCCGGCGGAACAGCTGCAGCTTCTGGACAAGGCGATCCATCAGCTGGTGGAGCTCCAGTATTCCACCTACAACCGCTCCCTGGTGCCCCAGCTGCGCCAGAACGGGCTGCAGGTCATCAGGCAGCACGAGGAGTTGACGGAGGAGGAAGCGGACTTTGTGGACAGGTACTTTGAGGAGAACGTGTATCCGGTCCTGACGCCCATGGCTCTGGATTCCTCCAGGCCCTTTCCGCTGATCCGGAACAAGACGCTGAATATCGCAGCGCTGGTGCAGAAGAAGGGCGGCAAGGGAGAGATGGATTTCGCCACGGTCCAGGTGCCCGGAGTCTTGAGCCGCATTGTGCAGCTGCCGTCCCATGACAAAAGCAGGAAGCTCATTCTCCTGGAGGAGATCATCGAGCGCAATATGCATAAGCTGTTCCTGAATTACGATATCGTGTGCGCCCATCCCTACCGCATCATGCGCAATGCCGACCTGACCATTGAGGAGGACGAGGCGGCGGACCTTTTAAAAGAGATCGAAAGGGTGTTAAAGAAGCGCCAGTGGGGAGAGGCGATCCGCCTGGAGGTGGAGGCCGGCATGGACAAGCGGCTGTTAAAGATCCTGCGGGAGGAGCTGCATATCGACGAATCCTATATCTATAAGATCGACGGGCCTCTGGATCTGACAGTGCTGATGAAGATGTACGGACTGGAGGGCTTCGATCACCTGAAGAGCCCCGGCTACACGCCCCAGCCCGTACCGCAGCTGCCGGCAGGCTGCGACCTGTTCGATGAGATTAGAAAGGGAGACATTCTGCTTCATCACCCGTATCAGACCTTTGAGCCGGTAGTGGACTTTATCCGCCAGGCGGCCAGGGATCCGGAGGTGCTGGCGATCAAGCAGACTCTGTACCGCGTAAGCGGCAATTCGCCTATCATCAAGGCGCTGGCCCTGGCGGCGGAAAACGGCAAGCAGGTCACGGTGCTGGTGGAGCTGAAAGCGCGTTTCGACGAGGAAAATAACATCGTCTGGGCAAAGATGCTGGAGAAAGCGGGATGCCATGTGATCTACGGACTGGTGGGGTTAAAGACCCACTGCAAGATCACGCTTGTGGTCCGCCGGGAGGAGGACGGCATCAGGCGGTATGTGCACCTGGGAACGGGAAATTACAATGATGCCACCGCAAAGCTCTACACGGATATCGGCCTGCTCACCTGTTCCGAGGCCATCGGTGAGGACGCCACGGCCGTATTCAACATGCTGTCCGGCTATTCGGAGCCGTTAGTGTGGAACAGGCTTTCCCTGGCGCCTCTGTGGCTGAAGGACAAATTCCTGTATCTGATCGACAGAGAGCGCCGATATGCCCTGGAGGGACGGCCTGCGCGCATTATCGCAAAAATGAATTCCCTCTGCGACAAGGATATCATCGAAGCCCTGTATAAGGCAGGCAGCGTCGGCGTAAAGATCGACCTGATCGTCAGGGGGATCTGCTGTCTGAAAGTGGGGATCAGGGGAGTCAGCGAAAATATCACCGTGCGCTCCATCGTGGGCAATTTCCTGGAGCACAGCCGGATCTTCTATTTTGAGAACGATGAGCGGTATGAGATCTACTGCGGCAGCGCGGACTGGATGCCCCGGAATCTGGAGCGCCGGGTGGAGATCCTGTTCCCCATAGACAACCCGGACCTGAAAGAAAAGCTGGTGCATATTCTGGACTGTCTGCTGGAGGACAACGAGAAAGCAGCCGTTCTGCAGCCTGACGGAAGCTATGAGCATCCTGACAGAAGAGGAAAGGCTCCGTTCAGGGCACAGGCGGAATTCTGCCGGGAGGCGGTGGAGTATGCGGGGAAACTGACTTCGGACGCGGGACCGGCCACCAGGACTTTTACGCCGGAGACCCACCGCTAGGGAAAGGGCCTGACGGAGAGGAAGAAGTCCGGATCGAGGAAGGCCGGCTATAGGGTGAGGTGGAAATGAGGATCATATTGGCATCGGCATCTCCCAGAAGACGGGAGCTGCTGGAACAGATCGGATTGCAATTTGAGGTCAGAGTGAGCGATGCAGATGAAAACGTGGCCGCAGCGGGCCCCGCGGATCTGGTGGAGAAGCTGTCACGGCGGAAGGCGGAGGCGGTACTGTCCGGATTGGAACCCGGGGAGGAGGCCGTCCTGGTGATCGGCGCGGACACGGTGGTCGCTTTGGGGGACAGGATTCTGGGAAAGCCCAAAGACAGCAGGGACGCGGCGGAAATGCTGGGAGAGCTGTCCGGCAGGGAACATTCCGTTTATACGGGCGTGACGCTGCTTTACCGGCCGGGGCGGGAAAAAGGGGCCTCCGGGGGAAAGGCGGAAGAGGGAAGAGCTTGTCCGGTGAGAACGGAGTGCAGAACGTTCCACGAAAGGACAGAGGTGCATTTCTTCCCCCTGTCCCGGGAGGAGATCCTCTTTTACGTGTCCACAGGGGATCCTCTTGACAAGGCGGGAGCATACGGGATCCAGGGACTGTTTGCCAGGTATGTGGAGCGGATCGACGGAGACTATAACAATGTGGTGGGACTCCCCGCAGGGAGACTGTACCAGGAGGCAAAGGAGTGGCTGGAGGAAGCCGGGTGCGCCGCTGTGAGGAGGAATGAGGGAGGAGAAGCGTCATGAAGAAAGCTGTGATCTTTGACCTGGACGGCACACTGTCCGATACCATAGCCAGCATCAAATACTGTGCGGACCGGGCGGTGGGCCCTTTTGGCTGCGGGCCTTTTACGCAGCGGCAGTATCAATATTTTGTGGGGGACGGCGCTGCAAACCTGATCCGGCGGGCATTGGCGGCAGGAGGCGATGAGGATCCGGCGCATTTTGAGGAGGCTTATGCCGCATACCGGGAGATCTTTCGGGAGAACTGCATGTATCAGGTGAAGCCCTATGAGGGGATCCCTCAGCTGCTCCGGGATCTGAAAGAAAAAGGCCTGCGGATCGCCGTGCTTTCAAACAAACCTCACGAGGAGAGCGTGTCTGTGGTGGAGACACTGTTTGGAAAGGGTTGTTTTGACTTTATCCAGGGGCAGCAGGAGGGGATCGCCATCAAGCCAAGTCCGGAGGGCGTGTTCCGGATCCTGGACGTTTTCGGGCTGACTGCGGAGGATATCCTCTATCTGGGGGATACCGCTACAGATATGAAGACAGGAAAGAGAGCGGGCGCGTTTACGCTGGGGGCCTTATGGGGCTTCCGCGACCGGGAGGAGCTTAAGGGGGGCGGCGCGGACGCGGTGATCGAACACCCCTCACAGGTGCTGGACTATTTGGCCTTTTGAGCAGGGAACACGGCCCGGGCGGCAGTTCCGGCTTTTGGGAAAGACAGGCGGAGAAAGGAGAAATCTATGCGGGAATATGATGACGAGGTATTGGAGTGCTTCCTGGAAAATCAGCTTCAGCTGTTTCCTGAAAAAGTAGCCGAGACGCTCGAGGAAGCGGAGGACTTTCTGGAAGAATGCATGGCGGTGGTCGTGGATTCTGTGGATGAGGTGATCGAATACTTTGAGGAAGAGGGCGTTGACCTGGAGGGCGCCGTGGACCAAGAGATCCTCTCCGCGGATGAAGTGTTCGACGTGGGGGACGGCAGATATCTCATCGTCCAGGGCTGAGCCGGACGATCATACTTACGCCCCTGGCGTGCTTCAGCACGCATACCGATCAAAATTTGAAAGTTTGTCTTCAAACTTATCCCTCTTATCCCTGCCGGATGCCCATGCGCTTTTTGATGTCCTGCAGAAACTCAAAGGGCACGAACAGATTTCCGAGACCGGAACCCAGATCGATCCCCGGCTTGTTGGCGCCGTGGAAGTCACTGCCGCCGCTTAAGAACAGGTCGTATTTGGAGGCCAGAGCGCGGATCCTGCGTTCATCTGCGGCGCTGTAGGTGGTGTATACCGCCTCGATCCCCATCAGCCCGGCCTCCCTCAGCTCTCCGGTCAGGGAATCCAGCTGTTCTTCGCTCATGTGGTAGAGAATGGGATGCGCCAGCACCGGCGCGCCGCCCGCCTGCAGGATCAGCTGTACCGCCTGAGCGGGCGTGATCTTTTCCCGGGGGATATAGCAGGGGGCGTTGTCCCCGATATAGCGTTCAAAGGCTTCCTGCCTGCTCTTCACATATCCTTTCTGAAGCATATATCCGGCATAATGGGCCCTGGTGATCACGGAGTCCGGGTATGCCTCCAGAAGCTCTTCATAAGTGACGGGTATGCCCGCCCGGCTCAGGAGAGCGCACATTTTCCGGTTCCGCTCAGTGCGGGAATCCACAAAGCCTTTCAGCCTGTCCTGAAAAGCGGGGCTTCGGAAATCAATATACAGCCCCACCACATGGATGTCTTTTCCCTGATATTCGGAGGACAGCTCTATCCCGGGCACCACCTCCGGCACTGCGGCCAAAGAGGCGCTCTCGGTATCTTTTTCGCCTCCCGGCGAAGAGCCCTTTTGTGCGGCGCTGAATTCAGCCGCATACCGCATGGCTTCCTCCAGTCCGTCCACTGTATCGTGGTCGGTGAGGGCAAATGCGGCGAGCCCCTTTCGGAGGGCAAGCTCCACCAGCTCTGCGGGGGAGAGGGTGCCGTCCGAATAATTGGAGTGTACATGGAGATCTATGGGTCTCATCAGTCTTCTTCCTCTTCCCTGTCTGCTGTGAACACAGTGCGTTTTCTTGCCATTTCATCGCTGGCGAGGTACTCGTCATAGGTGGTGATCTTGTCGATCAGCCCTCCTCCCGGGAGAAGCTCCATAATGCGGTTGGCAGTAGTCTCCACGAACTGATGGTCATGGCAGGAGAACAGCGCCACGCCGGGGAATTTGATCAGCCCGTTGTTCAGGGCGGTGATGGATTCCATGTCCAGGTGGTTGGTGGGTTCGTCCAGCACCAGGCAGTTGGCTCCGCTGATCATCATTTTGGAGAGGAGACAGCGCACCTTTTCGCCGCCGGAGAGGACCTTGACCTTTTTGACGCCGTCTTCCCCCGCGAACAGCATACGGCCCAAAAAGCCCCGCACATAGGTCACGTCTTTCACGGGAGAGTAGCCTGTGAGCCAGTCGGTGATGGTAAGGTCGTTGTCAAATTCCCCTGTACTGTCCTTGGGGAAATAGGCCTGGGAGGTGGTGACGCCCCATTTATAGCTTCCCTCGTCGGGCTCCAGCTCCCCCATCAGGATTTTGAACAGAGTGGTCTTTGCCAGCTCCTGGCCGCCCACAAAGGCGATCTTGTCATCGTGCCCCACCACAAAGGAGATGTCGTCCAGCACCTTTTCCCCGTTGATCGTCTTTGAGAGATGCTCCACAGTGAGTACTTCGTTGCCGATCTCCCGGTCGGGGCGGAAGTCGATATAGGGGTATTTCCTGCTGGAAGGCTTGATCTCCTCCAGCTCGATCTTTTCCAGGGCGCGCTTTCTGGAAGTGGCCTGCTTTGACTTGGAGGCGTTTGCGGAGAAGCGGGAAATGAATTCCTGCAGTTCCTTTATCTTTTCCTCTTTCTTTTTGTTGGCCTCTTTCATCTGTCTGATGAGAAGCTGGCTGGATTCATACCAGAAATCATAGTTGCCGGCATAGAGCTGGATCTTGCCATAGTCGATATCCGCCGTGTAGGTGCAGACCTTGTTCAGGAAATAGCGGTCGTGGGACACCACGATGACCGTGTTGTCAAAGTTTATCAGAAATTCCTCCAGCCAGGCGATGGCGTCCAGGTCCAGGTGGTTGGTGGGCTCGTCCAGGAGAAGAATGTCGGGATTGCCGAAAAGGGCCTTGGCGAGCAGCACCTTGACCTTTATGTTGCCGTCCAGATCTTTCATGGCGGAATAGTGGAGCTCGGGGCCGATGCCCAGGCCGTTCAGGAGCATGGCGGCATTGGATTCCGCCTCCCAGCCGTCCATCTCCGCAAATTCCGCCTCCAGCTCGCTGGCGCGGATCCCGTCCTCATCGGAAAAGTCCTCCTTTGCATAGATGGCGTCCTTCTCGTTCCTGATCTGATACAGGCGTTCGTTGCCCATGATCACGGTATCCATGACGATATAGCCGTCGTATTTAAAGTGATCCTGTTCCAGTACGGACAGGCGCTGTCCGGGAGTGATGACGATATCGCCCTTTGTCGTCTCGAGCGTGCCGGCCAGGATCTTTAAAAAGGTGGATTTGCCGGCTCCGTTGGCGCCTATCAGGCCGTAGCAGTTTCCCTCTGTGAACTTAATGTTCACGTCCTCGAACAGGGCTTTTTTGCCCACGCGGTAAGTTACATTGTTTGCACTGATCATTTCAAAACCTCATTCCACAGTAAGCTTTTCAGAGTTACC
>CANRMK010000037.1 GCA_947631715.1 uncultured Acetatifactor sp. | reverse complement strand
CCGGTAATGTCGATGTTCTTCCGGCAGACCGTTGGAGCACGTCGGCACTTGGCGAGGTACTCTCGAGCCTAGTACCGCTACGTGCGGAACCGAGCGGAAGCGTGTCTGCCGGGAGAACATCGGCAGTACCGGGCGTGACTCGCAAGGGAAAGGCTGAACTGTTACGCTTTCTCATCGTCGGACTGCTCATCTGCTATGATCTTTGCGTAGATCTCCATCAGCTTTCGGTAGTTGCGCTCTTTCCTGTGGGTCTTGTTGGCATGGTTTCTGGCGTTTCTGCAGTAGGCCGCCTGTTTTTCGGGGTCCCGCCACATTTCCATCACTGCCCCGGCAAGGCGTTTTGCCACTGCTTTCATTTGTCTTTCGTTCTCCTCGTCTGCGGAATGTCTGCCACCGCTCTTTGACGCTTTCACAGCTCTGTAGCCCTCATATAAAATACCGTCCTCGCCGTCCACGAACAGGCTGGGGATTCCTCCCACATCGGCGCTGACGCAGGGCATTCCAAGGAGCATGGCCTCTCCCAGGGAATTAGGAGAATTTTCCAGAGACGAACAGCACACGTACAGGCTGCTCTTCCGATATCTATCGCACATTTCCTCTCCTGAAAGCTTTCCCAGAAAGACTACTTTCCCCATCAGGTGGTTCTCCTTCATCAGCTTCCTCAGATATTTCCCATAGCCTGAAATCTTCAATTTCTGCTTTAAGGTGCCATATTCCACCACGCTGTTTCCCGCCACGTACACCACTGCGTCCGGGTATTTGGCCAGAATGGTCGGCATGGCCATCAGCATATAGTGGAGACCCTTTAAGGGATAGTCCCCCTGGCTGACAAAAATGGAATGGGGAATGCATTTTTCGGGATCCCACTTTTTCCCATAGAACTCCGGCCGCAGGATCTCGTTCAGGTTAAAGTACCGGCATTCTTTGTTCCACTTTCTGGTACAGAGCCGATCCCATTCGGTGCGCCCGGTGATATTTCCGGCAAGGGTGATGGCCTCCTTTTCCATAAGGCCCCGTTTCGCGAATTTTTCCTGCTGGTCCGTCATGCTGTCCCTGCGCAGATAATCCCGCAGGGTCACTTTCTTCATGGCCTTTTCCGGCATATTGGCAAAATAGACCTCCGCCAGCATGGAGCACATTCCCTGCAGACCGATCAGAAGCCTCTTCTTTTCCGGGAACACTCTGCACATGGCCAGCGTGTGCGGATATTCCGTGCCAAAGCAATGCACCAGATCCGGCTTCACCGCATCGATAATCTTGGAGAGCTTCTCCTCCAGGCTTTCATCGTAAACTTCCGCACGCCCCACCTCCTCGTAAAATCCGTAGAAAGTGACCGACGCGTCTTCGATCTGGATCACCCGTCTGCATATGTCGTGATTTTCCGGGAACATAAATCTCGGCACAGGCGCCGCCATGCTCAGTTCGATCCCGTTCTCCTTCTGATGTTCCAGCACGGCTCCGGTCATTCCAGAGATCCATCCCTCCTTGACGGAGGATTCCAGATTCAGTTTTTCCGCTATCATCGGTATCAGCACATTGCACAGCCACAATACTTTCATAATGCCCCGCCTCTCTTTTTAAGCCTTATCCTATCTGCCCTCAATGCCTTAAGATCAGTTAAAGATCCAGTTCAGATAGGGAAGCAGTCTTATATCCACCGCATACATCTGCCGCAGGAGTAATATAAAATATGCTCCGAACGCTCCCGCCACCCCTGCGCAGGCTATTTTTCTCAAAGGTCTGCTTTCGATCCCCATCACAAGGCGGGGAAGCAGGAAGACCTGGGAGACGATCATATAATAGCCCACTCTGGATACCTCCGGAATAAAGGACCCGCAGCAGTACACAAGCAGCGCGAAGATGTTCAGGAAAAAATAAAATCGGTTCATCCGGTCCTCTTTCAGGCTCTTCCGGCCAAAGACCAGCCCCAATGCCAGAACGCAGACGCACTTCAGGATATTGGCATAGGAGATCTGTCCGTTGTCAAAGCCGGAATTGCGGTAATAGGGATAGAAGTAAAAAATGATCTCCCGGTACAGATTCCGGCACAAAATCAGGCTGACCGCCAGAATCCCGCCCAGCACATAATACCGTCCTTTCAGTTTCCTTGAGGCCAGAAATCCTGCTGCCAGGTAGACCGGGATCACCAGGAGGATCGACTTGTGGAACATGGCCCCTAAGAGGATCAGCAGCACAAACTTTCCCCAGTCGCCTCTCAGCACATATTTCATGGAATACAGGGCGATGGCTAACGCCAGGTAGTACCGCACGGAGTTCAGACTGTTGAAATAATATCCCCCCGTCAGGAGCAGATACAGGGAAAAGGCATAATAGCTTCCCTGGTCTCTCAGGGCTTTCACAAAAAACAGCACTGTCACAAGGGAAAAAAAGCCGAACACCGGCAGGTAGTGATCGTATCCGAACAGCTTCTGGATCCAGCCCACGATCACATTAAATCCCGTCTCGTAGGATACATATCTGTTCTGGGCGATCAGCTTAAAGCTGTCCCGGTATACCCAGTAATCGTTTCCCACGGCGATCCTGCAGGCGCTGACCCCGGCTAACAGGCAGTACACCGCAAAGCCCGCCACCCGGTTCCTCGCGCACCGTCTGTCGATCCCTGCAGGCTCCCCGGCCCTGCGGCCGCCCCGGATCCGAAGAGGCACATATTCTCTGTTGTCCACGAACATTCCAAGCAGTACCGTGATCAGGGTCAGCCCGATATAGACCAGAGCGCTCTTTTCCATTGCCTTATCCTTTCGCAGTTTTCTTCCCCAGGCGTATTCCATCCAGCATCCAGCGCAGGCATTGTGCAAGACCGTTTTCCGCACAGAGCCTGCCTTTGTGGGCCAGCAGGAAGCGGACAGCCATGATCCGGTCCAGAGGCCCGTACAGATAATGGTAAAGCACCCCTCTGTCCCGGAAGAATCTCTCATCGTACCCTGTAAACCAGGTGGAATCCCCCGCCGTTTCCCGGCCGATGGTCACAGGGGCCGTATATACCCGATAGCCCTTTTTCATAAATTCCTTTAAAAAAAGGCTGTCCTCGCCGTTACTGTATCTGGCTCCGCCCCCGAACAGCAGAGAAAACGTCACGCCGGACGCAAGAAGGCTCTCCCGGCGCACTGCAAAGCTCACCGCCCCATACCGGCCGCAGTTGTACCAATGTACCCGCTTTCTGCTGCTGATCTGATAAGTCCTGCGGTCCTCTGTTATGGTAATGTTGAACAGGATCATATCCGCCCGGGGATTTCTCTCAAACTCCGCCAGAATCGCGGCTTCATACCCCGGCTCATAGACGATGTCCTGGTCGGAGAAAAGACAGATATCTCCATCCGCTCTCAGGATCGCTTCATTTCGGCTTCTCCCGACGCCCCTCTCCGGGAAAGAGTAAAAGCGCAGCGTGCGGCCGCCGCATTTTTTTTCCTCAAAGTCCAGTCTGCCGCACTGGTTTATGATCACCGCGTCCGAATCCAGCCGCATCCGCTCTGCAATTGTCTCCAGACTCTGATCCATGACCGACGCCAGTACCTGAACCCTCATATCCGATCTCCGCTCCCAATCCTTTCCTCTGTCCGCGCCCTCTGATTCCAGAGCCGGACAACAGCACCGCGCTTTTTATCAATTCTGTCTATTCCGCCGGAAGCCGTAATAGCACCTTAACAGAAATTCATCTGCATTCCATAAAAGAGCCGCCGTCACACTACAGTCCTGCTGCTTCAGAAAATCCAGCACATATTCCGTCTGCTTCCCCCCATGCTTTCCCGCCGGAACGACCAGCAGGATCCCGTCCGCTTCCCGAAGCGCCCTTATGCACTCCGGCTTCTCCAGAGGGGCCGGCGCCGGGAACCATTCCGTCTCCGCCTGTCCCGGGAGTTCTCCGCCGCAAATTTTCCTAAGCGCCTTAAGCACGTCCGCAGGATCCGTCCTTTCGTTCAACGGACAGACGGCCACGCGCTTCTTTTCCCGGAACAGGTATCTCAGATTTTCCTCGGCCTCCGGGCTTTCAGGCGTCCCCACCACATTCAGCCCATAGCGGCAGCGCAGCACGGAGGGCAGCCATATGCTGTCGTCTCCCAGCTCTTTCAAAAGCAGGAATACCACAGTGAAAAAAAGGGACAGCACAGCGCTCAGGATCACCGCACGCAGGGGCCGCACATCGGGATACACGGTCTGTGCCTCCGTTCCCGGGTCAATCACAGCCGCGGACGTGATCTCGCTGATCTCATTGGGGAAGTCCTGCACCATGGCCTTTTCTGCCGCCGCAGCGATCGCAAGGCTCTTGTCGGGGTCTTCCGTTGTCACCGTTATGGTCAGTACCTTTAGATTGGAGGCCAGCAGCGCATTGATCTCCTCCGCCAGCTCCCCGCTTCCGGTCTCCCGCAGACTGTCCGGAAGATATCCCCGCACCGCATTCAGGAACATTTCCGTGTCCACATAGGTGTTCCAGGTCATTTCATTGATATGGACCGTTCCCACGTCTTTCTCTTCCGCCACATCATATTCCACGCGGAATAAAGAGCTCACCCGGTACTCTGGCTCCGGCCCCAGCGCCACATTTTTTACATAATAGCCGCCGACGAAGAGAACCGTTCCCAGACAGGTAAAAGCTATGATCCGGCCCAGATTACGGCACAGCCTTAATACCGTCAGCCTCAGGTCGAATGGTTCTTTTCCGTAACTTCCTTCCCACATCAGTCTTTTCCCTCTTCTACAGGCCAGCCGCTTTCCTCTTCCATACCGCCGCTTCTCTCATACAGGGCCGTGATCTGTTCCGCCTCCACTCCCTCTGTGCTGTCAGGCCAGAAAAGCACTTTCAGGGTCAAAAGCATCAGCTTAAGGTCCAGCCACACAGAATAGTTTTCAATATAGATCAGATCCAGCTTCAGTTTATCATAGGGCGTGGTATTATATTTTCCATACACCTGAGCAAAGCCGGCAAGTCCGGCCTTTACCTTTGTGCGGTACTCAAATTCCGGCATGACCTTTGCATACTGTCTAATGATTTCCGGCCTCTCCGGGCGCGGCCCAATAAAGGACATGTCTCCGCGCAGGATATTGAACAGCTGAGGAAGCTCGTCCGCCCGGCAGGTGCGGATCAGCTTTCCCACAGGCGTGATCCTGCTGTCGTTTTTCTGTGCCAGTCTGGCCTGCCCGTCTCCCTCCGCATCTATCTTCATGCTGCGGAACTTCATGATATAAAATTCTTTCTGGTCCTTGGTGCAGCGTATCTGCTTATACAGTACCGGCCCTCCGTCGCACAGCTTGACCGCTATGGCCGTGAGCAGCATAACGGGCGATGTGAGAACAATAAGCGCCAGAGAAAATACGATATCCAGGGTGCGCTTGATAAAGCGCTGTTCCATGCTCAGACAGTATTCCCGCGTGAGCAGCAGGGGCGAGTCGAAAATATGAAGCTGTTCCGCTCCTGTCAGAATGACATCGGTGATCTTTGGCATCACATAGATACGGATAGATCTGGCATAGCAGAATTTCAGGATCCGGTTCCGCTCCGGTGTGGATACATCCCAGACTACCACTGCGTTGATCTCTCCCTTATGAAAGCCCCGGAGAATTTCCCGGCACGCCTGTTCCGTGCCCTCCCGGATGCAGAATGTTTTTTCTATAATATATTTGTCCCGTCTGCCTGCAAATTTGGCGCAGATGTCTTCTATAGAACGTTCGCCGTGGATCAGGAGCAGCTTCCTTGGAGGAAAAATGTTCCGATAGATACGGTTCGCCAAATTGATATAAAGAATGACTGTCACAGTCTGTTCCACCAGCATCATGACAAATACCTTGAGCACAAAGGGCTGATGGGCCATAATGGACAGTTCGATATAGATGAACAATAGCGACAGGATCGTTGCGAACAGCTGGGAAAAGATCAGTTCGGAGTTGCGCAGATATCCAAGCCGCATTCCGCCGTACATTACAGACAAAGACATCAGGATCAGCCCGTAAAAGGCAATCTCCACAATATGTCCCTTATAGCCGAAATTCCGCAGCGATTCCACCACGCTGTACTGAAAATGTACCAGCCAGTGATAGGCAAATATCCCTATTTCCAGCGCCAGACACAGCGCAGACAGCGCAATGTTGATCAGGCGCTTAAAAGCCTCTAACTTTCTTAAATTATATTCATTAGTACCCGCATTCAAAGCGCTTCCCTCCAGGCCGTAAAAATGTTCAAATGTACATTATCTTTTAGTATATCACATTTTTACTTTTTCGTACAGCCTTGATCATATTCTTCTCTGCACTGCCCTGACTGCCCAGAAGCAGAAATGCCAGGCGCTCTCCATGACTCCCATGCCCTCCGCCTTTCGGTACAGATTCCAGATTCGCCTGATAGCCTCCAGCTTATTGGAGGACAGGGACCGGCCGGGTCTGCGGTAAAGAGCCAGATTCCTGTCAAGCCCGTACGCGGTATAACCGTTTCTCAAAAGCCTCCACCAAAGGGCCGTGTCTTCGCTTTTGATAGCCGGCATTTCCAGCTCTTCTTTCGGTATTTTTTCCGTGTCGAACATGACCGTGGTAGTAAAGATCGTGGTATTGCTCAGGGCCTGCCGGTAATTCAGGGTTTCCGGCACACGGACTACCTTTCCCAGCCCCCTGGCGTTTTCGTCGGCAAATTCATAACCGGTAAAGGCAAAGCCGGCGTTTTTCTCTTTCATAAATCTCAGTTCCAGCTCCAGCTTTTCCGGCGCCCACAGATCGTCCGCATCCAGAAAAGCGATATACCGCCCCTTCGCCTCCAGGAGGCCACGGTTTCTGGCCATGGCCGCTCCCCGGTTCGAGGGCTGCCTGATCAGGCGGATCCTTTCCTCTCCCTTCTGCTGTACATACTGCAGGACCGCCTGCGCACTGCCGTCGCTGCTGCAGTCGTCCACCAGGAGAAGCTCCCAGTCGGAATACGTTTGAGCCGTCACACAGTCAATAGTCTCCCGTATATATTTTTCCGCATTGTACACAGGTACGATTATGCTGATCAACCTATTCACCTCTTAAAAGCAGCCAATATCCGTCCAGACGGTCCGTTTCCGCACCGATGCACCCGGCCAGTGTCTTTACGGTCTCCGGTTCCAGCCTGTCCGGCAGCACGATACAGTTCACGCCTGCCCCTGCCGCGGAGGCCATGATCTTCTCTCCGCGCAGCACAAGCTTCCCATGCTCCTCATCGTCCACATCCGCCGTCCCCGTCTCATCGGTATTTTCCATCCACAGATAAAGCTCCTGGATCTCCGGAGCATATATATCATAGCAGTAGGCTCCCAGGGAGGCATCCCACATGTTTCTTCCATAGACCACATGGAGATCCCCGTATGCTTCCCTGGCATATCCCTGTACCTCTTTCGGCGCCCAGAAAAGGACCTCCCCCGGGAATGCATCTGTCCGCTGCTCTATGTCTGCAAGCGCCCTTTGAGCCTGCCGCCTGTTCTCCCCTTCTTCCTCCGGCTGAAACGGCATCCGGCCCATTCCGCTGCACAGCGCAAGCGCTCCCAACAGCAGTATTGTTACCGGAAGCCCTTTTCTGTAAGATTTCAGGCGGAATCCCTGCCAGCTGTCATTCAGAAATTCAGTCCCCGCCCAGGCAGTTACCGCTGTCATGGGCACCAGGCTCCATGTCCAGTAATAATCATAGAACCGGGTCTGATACACCATCAGTATCACCGCTGTCACGGGAAAGATGCAGCACAGGGCCGCCGCCGTACTGTACCGGAACAGAATCCTCTGCTTTGTCCCGCCTTTCCATTTCCCGCTGATGCCCAGATACAGAAGTGCCGCTGCCAGGAGCGCCGCCAGCTTTCCCGTCTCGATAAACTGCTGCCATCCCATCCAGGCATTCCGAAATAATTCCGTCATTTAGGCGCCTCCTTTCCCTTCAGGGCAGTCCTGGCCAGTCTGACAATGTCCGGAACCGCCATGACTGCCGTGACGGCCAGGCAGACACCGGCTCCGTAAAAAGTCCACACCATGCATGCCTCGGCGGCAATGCACATAATCGCCAACATCCGTTTCTTCCGCAGGCACAGGGAGATCAGCCATGGCGCCAGGATGGCGTTTCTGACCGCAGTTCCCCGCCATCCGCAGTTCAACAGGTCAAAGCCGTCCATGCCCACGGCGTAATTTCCGGCCCAGAGCAGCAGTCCGGCCAGTGCGAGAAAACAGCTGCGCTTCTTTTCGTCCTCCGGAAACAGGCATCGTCCAAGGCAGGAAAACGCTCCATAGAAACAGGCCAGTGTCACGCACGGCACAAATCTCCACACCACCTCCTGCGGATCCAGGGAAAAGAACCTGCAGAGCCCGCCATAGAGAGAGGGCAGCGCCAGAATCTTAAGCCGCAGCGGGATTCCACCCTGATAGGGGCTTCCCGTCATGGGGTTCACCTGATAGATGCCGTCTGTCTGCAAGAAGCTGTTTACCGTCTCTACTGTCATGTCACCCTGAAGAAAAGGGGTTCCCAGAAGAATGTACGCCGTCTGCAGGCCGAACAAAAGAAGCGCCGGCGCAAAAATCAGCACATTTCCGCCTCCTGCCTTTGAGGGAGCGGCTTTCTCCTTTCGCCGTGTGCAGACAATCGTCGCTGATGCAGCCCCAGCCATAACCAGCGTCAGAGCTGCGAAAAGGCCTGTAAAAAAAGAAAAGGAACGGTGCAGAATAAGCGAGCACAAATGGGAGACCTCCCCCAGGAAAAGCACTGTGATCACGCCCGTGATCATCTTGTCCCATATATGAAATCCGCTGTTTTTTTCATTTCCATATAGAATACGAAGAACGCCGCTTCCGATCACCGCGGGAATCAGAAGCGTACATAATATCAGTATCAGCATATGATCTCCGTTCTGCCTTGCATATGGTCATTATACTATAATTCATTTTCTGTCCACATTTTACCATAAATACCCCTCGGGCACAAGTAACGGCCGGCGCAGGATATCTGCGCCGGCCGCTGACGGTCTCCACAACAAAAGGCTTTTACTCTGATCACGGACGGTTCACATTGCTTTGATCTCAAGGCGGATCATATCTGCGATCCGCGCTATGTACTCACTGTTGGTGGGTCTGGCTCTGCCGGACAGCACGGAGTAGCCAAACATTCTTTCAAAAGTTTTCACGTTTCCTCTGTTCCATGATACCTCGATCGCATTCCGGATAGCCCTTTCCACTTTCTGATCCGTGGTTCGGAATCTTCTGGCAATTGTGGGATACAATAGTTTTGTCACACTGCTCACCACTTCCATATCTCTCCCTGACAGCAAAATGGCTTCCCGCAGATAGTGATAGCCGCGCAGGTGGGCCGGAACTCCCAGATCCAGCATGATTTCGGTGATGTATCTCTCCAGTTCGCAATCTTTCACAACACTTAATTCCACAGGTACGTCGTCTCCTCTCTATACCAACAAAACACCTTATGTTGTGCCTCCATGAAAAATTTTATCACATCTTGTGATAAATATGAAGTCTTGCGCTGTTAAGATTCCGTTAAATTTATCATTTGAAACTTATGCTTTCATACTTTTTCTTTGACCACATAGATCGGCCGATGCTTTACCTCCATATACATCTTTGCCAGGTACTGCCCCAGAATACCCGTGCAGAAGAACTGCACCCCGCTGGTCATCAGAATAATGCAGACCAAGGAGGGCCAGCCGGATACAGGATCCCCAAATAGGAACTTCCTGACGATAATGAACAGGATCATCAGAAATGCGATCAAACAGAAAACAAGTCCCAGCACGGAGGACAGCATTAACGGGACTGTAGAGAACGCCGTAATGCCGTCCAGCGAATACAGAAACAGCTTCCAGAAATTCCACTTGGTCTCCCCTCTGGCGCGCTCCACATTTTCATATTCGATCCATTTTGTCTCAAAGCCCACCCAGCCGAAGATTCCTTTCGTAAAGCGGTTATACTCTTTCATGGACAAAATGGCATCTACCATCTGGCGGCTCATCAGCCGATAATCCCTGGCTCCATCCATGATCTCTGTTTTGGAGATCTTTTTCATCAGCCGGTAGAATATTCTGGCAAAAAAGCTCCTCACAGGCGGTTCCCCCTTACGGCTCACCCGCCTGGTGGCAACGGAATCACAGCCCTGTTCCATATAAGAGAACATTTCCGGCAGGAGCGCCGGCGGATCCTGCAGATCTGCATCCATCAGCACCACATAGTCGCCTTTTGCATTTTCAAGTCCGGCATACATAGCCGCTTCCTTGCCGAAATTTCTGGAAAAGGACAAAAGATGGACCCGGCTGTCCTTTTCTCTCAGCTTCTTTACTTCTTCCGCAGTCCTGTCCTTAGAGCCGTCATCAATATAGAGGATCTCCAGTTCCATATTTTTTTCTTCCAGAAAGGATACGTTCCTGATCAGCTCCGCATAGAACAGAGCTACATTTTCCTCCTCATTATAGCAGGGAACGATCACACTCAACAGACTCATATAATTTGTCCGCTCCTTCCTGTTATCATACAGCGTGCTGCTTCGGCAGGCACTGTATCCAGTATACTATCCGGGCCCGAAATTGGCAACCTAAAACTGTCTGCCCATAAAACCGCGCAGCATAGATGAACTGTTACAAAAATATTAATTTTTTCCCGCACAAGATGACTTGATGCATTGATTGTGGTAAAATGTCAACAGAAAGGTCATCTGTTGACAGGAGAAAACAATATGAAAAAATTGAGAATATACCTGGCCCTGGCTGCCGCTGCGGCACTGTTGGGCGCGTGTGGACAAAGCGTTCTCCCCGACAGCCCTATCCTTCCGGAGACCACTGCCGGCGCTGGGGATTCGGATCAAAACGATACAGATATTCTGCCCGGTCTTGTACCGTCTGAACCATCTGCAGAGGAGGATCTGCCTCCCAGGGACGGAATGGTGAGAAGCCGCCTGACCAATGAGTGGATAGATGCGTCGGCCGCTTCTGTCCGTCCTGTGGCAGTTCTGATTCCCAACGAAGCCAGCGCCATTCCTCAGTATAATCTGTCCAAGGCTTCCGTCCTCTATGAAGCGAACGTAGAAGACCGCGTATCCCGGCTCATGGCTGTCTATGAGGACTGGGAGGATCTTGATGTGATTGGAAACATCCGCAGCCTGCGGACCTATTTTGCCTACTGGGCCTTTGAATGGGACGCTTTTCTGGTCCACAGCGGCGGCCCGTATTTCATAGACGATCTGATCGCAGAGCCGACTACCCAGAACATCAACGATCATGTGGGCACAGACACTGCTGCATTCTTCCGGGACAG
>CANRMK010000036.1 GCA_947631715.1 uncultured Acetatifactor sp. | reverse complement strand
CCACAGCATGGAGATCAGACCGAACACCGTCACGAGAAGCCCTGCAAAAAGCTGCATATTTCCCGCCAGCTTCCAGGCGGCCGCAGACTCCTTTATCTGACAGACAGAATATTCCTTTCTGGCAGCAAGGATACCGAAAGCCCGGAAAAAAGCTTTCCACAGCCCGGACGCCGCCAGGGTGAGGATCACGATCACTGCTATGGTAATCAAGGTGGGAAGATCGATCAGAAGCTGCAGCCTCTGCCAGTTCCCCCGTGTCCCATTATTGATCACACACAGCCACAGGACCCCTCCCAGTACAATACACACGCTCAGCCCCAGAAGCAGCGCCGTCTCCAGAACGGCCCTTTTGTGCTTTCCCCGCGCCTCCTCATTTTCCTGAATCAAATGCATGATATTTTCCTCCGCTTTCTCTGAATAATTGTCGTTTGACAGCCGTTCTCCCGACAAAAGCTCGTTTACGTTTACCTGAAGCGTCTGGCACAACGGCATTAAAATGGATATCTCCGGCATACCGTTTCCACACTCCCACTTCGATACCGCCTTGTCGCTGACTCCCACCTGTTCCGCCAGTTCCTTTTGCGTCATTTCCCTTTCTCTTCTGAGATCGGCGATAAATTTCCCGATTTTGACCTGATCCATCCTTATACCCCCTTGTGTGCGTTAGCACGCATACCAATATGAATTTGTAAGTTTACTTTCAAATTTTCCTCCTTTCGGAACCATCTTATCCGAAAGGCCGTGCCCTTGTGAACTGCCTGCCCGTAGAATCCCTCTACGGACGGTAGAATTTCCTTAAGGACCAATATCATGGGCTTTCCGAAACATCCAAAAAGGAGCTGTCAACACAGCTCCTCTCTCTAAATATACGACATTTGAACATTCAATTTCTGATCTTTTAACGTCACTCTGGCAAAGCTTCCTGTCACAAGCGGCATCGTGGGCGGCAGATGGCCCAGATCCATATCCAGCACCACCGGCACACCCTTTGCGCCAGCCGTCTCAAGCACTGCCTCCGCCGCATCCAGATCCATCACAGCCTCTCCGTTCGCAGGACGGCCAATGAGAAAACCTTTCACATATTGAAACCACCCGGCCTCGTTCAACTGCCACATGGCTCTCCTGATGCCGAATACATTCAGGTCGCATGCCTCCAAGAACCAGATGATGCCGTCCTCCCTGTATCGCTCTGCAAATTCCGCCGCTCTGTCATAGCAGGTCCCCGCCAGATTCGCCAGCACGTCCAGACAGCCTCCCAGCAGCCTCCCCTGAAAGCTTAACTCGTCCACCGGTTCCCGTCCCAGGAACCCTTTCATATCCAGCTTCTCTGTCAGGTTATAGGGCGCCAGAGGATTTTCCGCGCTCTTAAGCGACTCCTTCTCCCACATTCCGTAACTTTCCATTTCCCGCCTTTTCCCTGTGAGAATTTCAAAAGCATCCTGCAGGGACTTAGGATAAGGCTCCATGTGGAAAGACCCGGCGCAGGGTCCGTAAACGGAAGCCGTATCCGCCAGAGTCACCAGCAGAAAGGTCAGGTTGGTATTGTCCGAATACCCCATGAACCACTTGGGCTGCGCCTGTGCCAGACGCTCAAAATCCACATAGGGCAGGATCTCGCACATCAGTTCACCGCCGCCGCAGGAAATCAGACAGTCCGTCTCCCCGGACAGGTACATGTCCATGAATTCCCGTCCGCAGTTCTCCGGTGTGCTGCTGATGCCAACGCCCTCAGCCTTCATGGCATTGGGCCCCGGCATGACACCGTACCCCATGCGCTTCCAGTTTTCCAACGCCTTTTGAAAGCCGGTCCGATAGGGCTCCGCCGCACACCCGAAAGAGGGAGCCGGAAAGCCTATGGTACCGCCTGTCTGCAGAAATTTCGGATATCTCATTTCTACACCCCCATGTACGCTTCCGTGCACATACCAATCAAAATTTAAAATTTACTTTCAAACTTATACCCCTAGCGTGCTTCAGCATGCATACTAATCAAAATTTGAAAGTTCACTTTCAAACTTTACTCCTTAAAATTCCGGCGAGCTTGGGACATTAGACCTTGTCAAAGTATTCCGACAGCTTTTCATAAATCTCAAACTGGTCAAAGGTGGCAAAATAGTCCCTTGGCGTCTCCGCCCGGCGGATCAGCTGGACGGAACCGTCCTCCTTGAGCAGAAGCTCCGCCGACTTTAATTTTCCGTTGTAATTGTATCCCATGGCATAGCCGTGGGCGCCGGTGTCATGAATGGCGATATAATCCCCGATCTCCACCTCCGGAAGCATTCTGTCAATGGCAAACTTGTCATTGTTCTCGCAGAGGGATCCTGTCACATCGTATTTGTGGTCGCAGGGCATGTCCTCTTTTCCCAGAACCGTGATATGGTGATAAGCTCCGTACATGGCAGGCCGCATCAGGTTCACCGCGCAGGCGTCCACGCCCAGGTATTCCTTGTGGGTGTGCTTCTGATGGATCACCTTTGTCACAAGATGCCCGTAAGGCCCCATCATAAAGCGTCCCAGCTCAGTGTAGATGGCCACATCGCCCATGCCCGCAGGCACAAGGATCTCCTCGTAGACTTTCTTTACGCCCTCACCGATTACCTGAATATCATTGGGCGTCTGGTCGGGGCGGTAGGGTATCCCGATGCCGCCGGACAGATTGATAAAGGAAATGTGCGCTCCTGTCTCCTTCTGGAGGCTCACGGCCAGTTCAAAGAGCTGACGGGCCAGTGTGGGATAATACTCGTTGGTGACGGTGTTGCTTGCCAGGAACGCGTGAATGCCGAAATTTTCCACGCCCTTTTCTCTCAGGATCCGAAAGCCCTCAAACATCTGCTCCCTGGTAAAGCCGTACTTCGCATCCCCGGGGTTATCCATAATATCCGTGCCCAGTGAAAAGTATCCGCCGGGGTTAAATCTGCAGCTTAATGTCTTGGGAAGATGTCCCAGCGTCTTCTCTAAAAATGCGATGTGGGTGATATCATCGAGATTGATGGTCGCACCCAGCTTCTCCGCCAGCCTGAAATCCTCGGCGGGCGTGTCATTGGAGGAGAACATGATCTCTTCTCCCCGCAGCCCCATAGCGCCGCTGAGCATCAGCTCCGTGTAGGAGGAGCAGTCGCAGCCGCAGCCGTATTCCTGCAATATTCCGATTAGGAAAGGATTGGGCGTGGCTTTCACCGCAAAATACTCCCGGTATCCTTTGTTCCAGGAAAAAGCATTTTTCAGAGCTTTCACATTCTCCCGAATGCCCTTTTCATCATAAATATGAAAGGGGGTGGGATATTTCCTGACGATTTCTTCCACCATTTCTTTGGTCACAAACGCTTCTTTCTTCATCTTTCCCTGTACTCCTGTCTCCTTTTCCTTTCTCGCTATCTCACTTGCTCTCTATGCTTGTTTGTTTCTCTGCTTATCCTTCACTCTGCTCATGTTAATATTGTCATGTTTATACCTCATTTCCGCGCTGATCTTTGCGCATAACGAGTTTATGTCAAACAGTGCGCAGACACAAATCTCGCGATTGGAAATTTATTTTTCAATCTAATACCCCTATACTCTTGTTAATAGCGCTCCCCCGGCAGGCCGGTATCCTCATATATTTTCGATCTGCCAGTCTATGGGCGTCTCATTGTGTTCCTCCAGGAACCGGTTCGTCTTGCTGAAAGGCCTGCTTCCAAAAAATCCGCTGTAGGCAGAAAGAGGACTGGGATGGGGCGCCTCCAGGATCAGGTGGTCAGGGTTGTCCAGCATACGCTTTTTGCTCTGGGCCGGTCTTCCCCAGAGAATAAACACAATGGGCCGATCCTGTCTGTTGAGAGCCTTGATGGCCGCGTCCGTAAATTCTTCCCAGCCCTTTCCCCTGTGGGAATTGGCCTGATGCGCCCGGACCGTCAGCACGGTATTTAAGAGCAGTACGCCCTGTTCGGCCCATTTCACCAGATACCCGTTGTTCGGAATATAGCACCCAAGGTCATCGTGAAGCTCCTTGTAGATATTCACCAGCGACGGCGGGATATCCACCTGCGGTTTCACGGAAAAACAGAGCCCGTGGGCCTGGCCCACATTGTGGTAGGGATCCTGGCCCAGAATGACCACCTTGACCTGGCTCAGAGGAGTCAGATGAAAGGCATTGAAAATGTCATCTGCAGGCGGGAATACCTGAGTGGTATTGTACTCTGTCTTCACAAATTCATACAGTTGTCTGTAATATGGCTTGCCAAACTCCGTCCCCAGTTCCGCAAGCCAGTCATTTTCGATCATTCCCATATTAATCCCCATTCCTTTTTGAACTTACACCCTATGCGTGCTTTTTTTGGCACGCATACCACAGTCACAGCCGGACACTGATGCCCCGCCCGCGCAGATATTCTTTGACCTGCATGATCTCCAGCTCCCTGTAGTGGAACAGGGATGCCGCCAGCACGGCTTCCGCACCTGCCTCCAGCGCCTCATAAAAATGCTCCGGTTTTCCGGCGCCTCCTGAGGCGATCACCGGAATCCCCACCGCATCTGCCACGGCTTTCGTAAGCTCCAGGTCGTACCCGGACTTCGTCCCGTCACAGTCCATACTGGTCAGCAGGA
The DNA here is from genome assembly GCA_947631715.1 of uncultured Acetatifactor sp. Lineage (GTDB taxonomy): Bacteria > Bacillota > Clostridia > Lachnospirales > Lachnospiraceae > Acetatifactor. The sequence continues at coordinate 6,744 of CANRMK010000036.1, read as the reverse complement.
TTTCCCCGGCTCCTCTCCGTTCCGCCTCCATGGCCCATTCCACGGCATCCATGCCCATGTCCACCCGGCCTCCGTTTTTATAGATATTCCAGCCGGATCCGTCCTCCCGGCGCTTGGCATCGATGGCCACCACCACGCACTGGCTGCCGAACTTGTCCGCCGCGTCCGAGATCAGCCGGGGATTCATGATCGCAGCGGAATTGACGGAAATCTTGTCCGCCCCCTCTCGGAGGATCGCACGAAAATCCTCTACCGTCCGGATTCCGCCACCCACGGTAAACGGAATGAACAGACGGCTCGCCACCTCCCGCACCCACTCCAGCTGAGTGCTTCGGTTATCCGCCGAAGCCGTGATATCCAGAAAGACCACCTCGTCAGCGCCCTCTTTTGTATAGGCGGCAGCCACCTCCGCTGGATCTCCCGCGTCTTTCAAATTTAAAAACTGAACGCCCTTTACCACCCTGCCGTTCTTGATATCCAGGCAGGGAATCACCCTCTTTGTATGCATTGCGGGCATCTCCTTTCCACGGCAAGATCCGCCGCGCCTCCGGGATCAGCCTGTGAGCCCGATAAAATTCTTTAAAATCTGCAGTCCCACCTCAGAACTTTTCTCCGGGTGGAACTGGCAGGCAAAGACATTTCCCTTCTCCACTGATGCATGGATACAAGCGCCGTACTCTGACACAGCTGTCACAATGTTCTGCTCCGCCGCCTGCAGATAATAAGAGTGGACAAAATACACATAAGCCCCCTCTTTGATCCCCCGAAACAGCCTGCCGGGATTGGGGAAATGCAGATCATTCCAGCCGATGTGGGGAATCTTCAGACCCGCATTGGGCAGTCGGAGCACTTTGCCTTTTAATATCCCAAGTCCCTGCACGCCCGGGCTTTCCTCGCTGCTCTCAAACAAAAGCTGAAGGCCAAGACAGATCCCCAGAAAAGGCACGTTCCTTTCCACGCACTGTTTGATCACCGGGACAAGCCCATAGGCGTTCAGCTTCCCCATAGCATCGCCAAAGGCGCCCACGCCCGGCAGAATGACACCGTCCGCTCCCAGGATCGTCCCGGGATCCCTGGTGATCACAGCCTCCTGTCCCAGGGCCAGCAGCGCTTTTTCCACACTTTTGATATTGCCTGCATCATAATCGATCACCGCTATCACAGCACTTCTCCAGCCCCTTTCTCTTTCCTTACTGCTCTCTGCTGTCAATAAAGCTTCTCATATCCAGCCCCTCTTCCTCGGGCAGAGTATCCGGCATGGGAGCATCTTTATCCGACAGATCCGCCGCTTCCGTACTGCCGGTATCGTTCCAGGAGCCAAAGCCCTTTCCCTCCGATAGGAACAGAACCATCTTCGTATATTCGATATCGCTTCTCGCACCGGCGATCTCAAGGGCCTGTTCTTCCGTCAGGCCGTACTTCTGGGAAAGGACGTCCAGTATGTCCTGATATCCCGCCTGGACCTCGCCGCCTGCATTCCACTGTACGGCGTATTCATACAGCTTAGGATATGCGTTCACAGCCTGTATCAGCACGTCCAGCGCCTCCAGCTCCGAGCCGGAATCCACAAAGAGCTGGTATTCGCTGAGCCACAGCCGAACGCGCAGCACACTCTCCGAAGTGCCGTACATGATCTGCTCCGTCTCATTCAGGTCTTTTCCGTACAGGTTCTGGAAGCACGTATCGTAATCTCCGCTGTAATAAGCCTCACGGGCTGCTTTTTTCTCCGAGAAATCCACGGAAGCATTGGTAAAGATAATGATAAGCGCCCCAAGTGAAATACACACTAAGAACACGGGAAGCATTCTTTTGAAAGAAAGCTTTCTCTCAGGGATTAACGGCTCCGGCTCCGGTTCCTTCTCTTTTTTCGGCTTTTCCGGCTTTGGTTTTTTGGGTTTTTTCTGCTTTTTGCCTTTCTTCGCCTTTCCGTCCCCGCCGTTTTCCTCCCGGCCCTCTTCACCGCTGGCCTCAGCCGCTTTTCCTTTCTTGCCTTTCTTTTTCTTCTTTCCGGCCGTTTTTTCCTTTTCCAGGTCGCTTAAGATCTCCCTGTTCTCATCGGAAAGCTTCAAGGATTCGCTTTCTTCCTCTTCCTCCTCTTCCGTAAGGAAGTTAAAGATCCTGGCGAGCAGGCCTTTCTTTTTACTGCCGCTATTATCAATTTTTGCAACGAGATTCTCCACATTGTCACTGTCAATATCCACAAAATCAGGAAAATCCGCCAGCTCATCGGAGGCAGCCTCCCCGCCGCCCAGAACGCTGTCATCGCTGTCTCCAAACAATTCCCCGATATCGAATCCAAGGCCGCTGTCCGAATCATCGCTGCCTGACAGATCCACATCGTCGCCTGTCAAATCTGCGTCACCGCCTGACAGATCCATATCACCGCCTGGCAAATCTGCATCACCGCCTGTCAGATCCACATCACCACCTGGCAGATCCATATCACCGTCATCAGAGACGCTCTCGGCTTCACCGCTGTCTATGGCATCCGCTTCCGACACAATCGAATCCAAAACGGAAGTATCGAAAAGATCGTCCTCATCGGTTGTCACACCGGATTCTTCCGTCACGTTTTCTCTCTCCTGCAGCGGCTCTTCCGAAACAGCCTCCTCCGCTTCCGGTGCAGGCACAGGAGATTTCCCTCTGCGGGCCGCTTTTGCAGCTGCCTTTTCCCGCTTTGCGGCGGCTTTCGCCTCTTTCGCTGCCTTTTTTGCAGCCGCTCTTTCCTGACGTTTTTTCGCTTTTTCCTGAGCTTTTCTAGCCTTGGGATCCATTGCCTCCTCAGCGGCTTCTTCCAAAAGCTTCTTCTCCAGGTCTTCTTCCTCCGACGGTTCCTTTAAAAGCTCCTCAATCTCATCGGATACGGCCTCATCATTGTCCGCACGGTCCAAAAGCTGGTGAATCTCCTGCAGATCCCCGTCATCTGTATCCTCCAGCATTCCCAGCACATCTTCCTCCGGGAAGTCCGCAGAGTCCTCGCTGTCCTCACCGGCTCCTGCGGCCAGGATACGCTCTATATCGTCCTCTGACATGGAGTTCAGAGCATCAAGATCAGAGGTGGGCTGATAGGAGCTCTCATCCGCTTCGCTGTCCTGAACCGACTCGTTGTCGAAATCCAGAATTTCTTTCGAGTTTGCGGCGTCCTCCTGCCCATCGAAATCCGAGATGGCATCTTCCAAAAAACCGGTCATGTCAAATTCGTCTGTCTGATCGGGCTGATCCTCTTCAAAAATACTGTCATCTACCTCTTCCCAATCAAGAGAATTTAACATTTCATTTTCCGAAATGTCCGGCGCGCTAGGAGGCTCCGACCGCAGCTCTTCCTCCAACGCGGGCTCCTGGGGCAGGGCATCTTCTGGCAGGATTTCCTCCAACGCGGGCTCTTCCGGCGGCAGGATATCTTCCGGCAAAGTTTCATCCAACGCGGGGGCCTCCGATGACGGCAGAATATTCTCCGGCAATGTCTCCTCTAACGCTGGCTCTTCCGATGGCGGTAGAATATCCTCCGGCAGGATCTCGTCCAGCGATGGCTCTTCCGGTGGCAGGATATCTTCCGGCAAAGTTTCATCCAACGCGGGGGCCTCCGATGACGGCAGAATATTCTCCGGCAATGTCTCCTCTAACGCTGGCTCTTCCGATGGCGGCAGGATATCCTCCTGGGACAGAAAGTCCTCTGGCTTCAGTTCTTCCGGTATGATACCGTGCATAATCATCTCGTCCGATATCGTCTCTTCTCCAGAATCAGGCGCACCCAGCTCCGTGTCTTCCGGCATAAATCTCTGCAACAGAATATCTTCCGGCAGCTCTTCCTCTAATGCAGACTCTTCTGACGCGGGTTCCTCTGACGGCAGAATATCCTTCTGGGGCAGAATATCTTCCGGCAGAGTCTCCTCTAATGTAGGCTCCTCCGATGACGGCAAAATATCCTCTGGTAATGTCTCCTCTAACGCGGGATCCTCCGCCAGCGGCAAAATATCTTCCGACAGAGTCTCCTCCAGCGATGGCTCTGGCGCGCTCTCCGGCTCCTCCGGTGTCTTTTCTTTTTTTAACAGCTCCGCCCCCATATTTCTCAGCAGACTGTCCAGATAATCCTCTTGTGAAGGCATAATGTCTCCTCAACTTTCCTGCTACTGTGAATCGTCAATTTCCCAAATAAACTGCTCCCACATCTGCGTTTTCCGCAAATGGTTCAAAAATCTGCTTCTATAAAACATAGCTCTTATCATTTTAACACAGCTGTCCCAGCCAATCAATCGAATTCTTTGAGATTCCGAAGCCTTTTGTCGATAATTCCTCCGGTATCTGATACAATCTTTCATTCACACGCACCAAAAAGGCTTTCTGATTATACAGCACAGCCTTTTCAAAGGGCCAGCGGATCACTGTGGGAAACTTCATTCCCACACCCAGCTCCAGCACGAGCAGTCTTCGGTGCAGAGTCCCCTGAAGCCACTTGGTATAGGTTCCCCATTCGTCCAGATACCCTCTTTCATTGTAATGCTCACAGTAGATATTGTTAAGCACCATTTCTGCGCCGCACCGGCTGCATCTCATTTTCGTCATGGGGCTCACGTCTTCAGGCTCAGTCGCTATCTTTCCATTTTCATAAATCCTGTCTAAAAACAGATCCATCTGTTGTCTGTCTTCCTCCGCAACAGGATACAATTCCTCCTCACACCCACGGCTGCACTGTTTTATCCAACTCCCGCCGCAGGGCATGACAAGCCTGTCCGTTCCGATCACTTTTCTGACCAGCTCATTCGTGGAAACCGAGATGCAAAAATAGTTTTTATCTTTCAGAAGATTTAAAAGCTTCCGAAGAGCCGCGCCAGTCACCTCATCTCCCATTTTGGCAGAGCAGCGGCTGTTCCATGCCGGGAGCAGCCAGTCAAGTCCCGCATCGCAGATCCGTTTTTTCCCACTTTCCCACGATGGATCCGCCCCAAGCTGTTTTTCCAGGTCAAATTCCTCTCCCAGTCCAACCAGGACCATATCCGACTGCGCCAGCCGTTCTCTCAAATCCGCTCCGCTCATCCGTCTTCCTCCAAAACGCCGTCTCAGCACCAACTGAAAATCATTCCTAAGACTTCCCAAGCTTCCAAAACAAATAAAGAGCCGGGACACGCCCGGCTCTGTCTGCCATTTATGAATCTAAATGCTTATCTTTTACCAGCTGGTCCACTATCCTTACAAGGTTTCCGATCTCAGGCTTCGACAGCTGAGCGTCCGCTCCAAGCGATTCGCCCTTGCGCTTCATTTCATCATTTACCAGAGACGAGAAAATGACAATAGGAATGTGCGCCGTCGCCTCGTCCGTCTTCACCAGCTTGGTCAGCCTGTGGCCGTCCATCTCCGGCATCTCAATATCGGTAATGATCACTTTCACATGTTCGTCAAGAGTTCCGTCCGCCTTGCACTGGGTGATCACATCATAAGCTTTCTGACCGTTCTCCGTATGGATCAAGTTATCATATCCAGCAGCTTTCAGGGAATCCACGATCAGCTTGTTCAAAAGCGGCGAATCCTCAGCGATCAGAATAGGTACGCTGCTCCTCTTCCTCTCGCCCAGCTCGTTGATCTCTGATACTTTAAGACCGGTCTCAGGATTGATATCGCTGACGATCTTCTCAAAGTCCAAAATAATAATCAGCTTGCCGTCTTTCTTGATGATACCTGTGGAGACACTCTCGTCCGTGGTAGAAATCGTGGCATCAGGCTTAATGATGTCTCTCCAGGATACTCTGTGTATTCCTTGAACACTCTCCACATGGAAAGCGATATCCAGCTTGTTAAAGTTGGTGATGATGAACAGTCCCTTAGGCTCTGACTCTCCCCGCCCCAGACAGTTTTTCAGATCGATCGCTGTAATCATGGTATCACGGGGCATAAAGATTCCCTCGATGCTTGGATGGGAATTGGGTACAGGCGTGATCGGCTCATAGTTGATGATCTCCCTGATCTTCGCCACATTGATTCCGTAAGAATTGCCTGCCAGAGTAAATTCCAGGATCTCCAGTTCGTTTGTTCCGTTTTCCAATAAAATTTTTGTATCCATCTTTCCACCTCGCCACTTTTGTCGGAAATCTGATAATGTGAAGCACTTTATTTGCTTTCATGATCATTTATAAGCATTGTATCATACTTGCACAAAAAATGAAACTATTAACTGAAAATTTTGTAAAAAATTATTTCAGTCAACTCCGACAGTCCAGTCAATAAAAAATGCCTAGGACTATTTTCCTAAGCATTTCCAATATTATCATATGAAATCATGCCATACAAGCGAGGATCATTCCTGTCCCTCTCTCTTAAGGACAGCTCCTTTTTCTTCCCGGCGCACTCCCTCTCTGCACCCTCAAAACCGAACATTGGATCTATCTCTCCTGACTTCCTCTCTCTCTTGGTTAAGCTCTCGATCGATTAGTAACTGTCAGCTGAACACATTGCTGTGCTTACACCTCACTCCTATCTACCTCGTTCTCTCCAAGGGATCTTCCGGAGGATCTCTCCTCCTTGGATATCTCATCTTGAGGGGGGCTTCACGCTTAGATGCCTTCAGCGTTTATCCCTCCCGGACTTGGCTACTCTGCCATAGGTTTGATCCCTAACAGATACACCAGCGGTCCGTCCATCCCGGTCCTCTCGTACTAAGGACGGCTCCTCTCAGATATCCTACGCCTGCGCCGGATAGGGACCGAACTGTCTCACGACGTTCTGAACCCAGCTCGCGTACCGCTTTAATGG
>CANRMK010000035.1 GCA_947631715.1 uncultured Acetatifactor sp. | reverse complement strand
CCACATAAAATGATATCTTCTGTTCAGAACGAACAAAACGGATTCTGACAGGAGGAAAACAGGATGAAAGGCTATAATACGGCAAACGGATATATGGGACTGGTGGGTGATGTGTATATGCTGTTCGCCAGCGAGGCGGATTACCTGGAGTATCTGGAGGACTGATCTTTCCCGCAGTCTGAAAAGGAACGGTTCTCTCAAAAAAGGGGCGGCAGCATAAAAAAGAAATTGAGAAAACGGATTTCATGCATATAATTTTCTGCTTTACAAATAATAGTGAAAGCATAAATGGAATGAAAAACAGTAACGCGGCCGATTGGCTGTGATCCACAGACGGAGGTTATATGCTATGAAAGCGACTGGAATTGTCAGAAGAATAGATGATCTGGGAAGAATCGTGATCCCTAAGGAAATCCGCAGAACTCTCCACATCAGGGAGTCGGATCCGTTAGAGATCTTTACGGACAGAGAGGGACAGATCATTCTGAAAAAATATTCCCCCATCGGGGAGATGAGTACCTTTGCAAAACAATATGCGGAGAGCCTGGCGCAGGTATCCGGCCACGCGGCGCTGATCGCTGACAGGGATCAGTTCATTGCTGCCGCAGGAGGCTACAAGCAGCTGGTGAACAAATCCGTCAGCAGGCAGCTGGATGAGAAAGTACACAACCGGGAGACGCTGATGGCTACCAGAGGTGACAGAAGTTTTATCAACGTATGTGACGAGGGCGGGGAAGAATATCAGCACGAGGCCATTGCCCCCATTCTCTGTGAGGGAGATATTATTGGAAGCGTGGTGCTCCTACAGAACGACAACAAAGCCCGCATGGGCGAGGTGGAACAGAAGCTGCTGCAGTCGGCAGCCGGTTTTCTGGGCAGGCAGATGGAGCAGTAGGGCATATTGCATAGAATTGGACTTCCAAGACAAAAAGAGGTTGCCGCTCTGATCGCAGCAGCCTCTTTTTCATGCCTGCTCGATAGTACCTCGCCAAGTGCCGACATGCTCCAACGGTCTGCCGGGAGAACATCGGCAGTACCGGGCTGAATACGACGGAGGTGTGTCTTGCGGATGCTGGCAGCATATGGTATAATACCCCGGTAAAAAACAGTAATTTGCCAGTACGTCATACAGGGAGAGACAATGCAAGCTTCAGGAGAACAGAGCAGATCTGGGAAAACAAGTATATTATTTTTAGCAGCTATTTTATTGACAGGTCTGCTGACAATATTTCCGTATGGCGCTCATTTGGACCAGTTCAGCGAACAGGGGATCCTGTTTTCCAATGTGAAAGAATATCTGCTGCATATCCCGGGCGGGGAAAGCTTAGACCTAGTACAGGATATGACAGACGCCGGCGTATTGGAAATTTCTATTGATGAAGATCGTGACCATGGCATGGCGGTCTATTACCCGCTTTTCTTTATATGGTGGCTCGATCAATACGCGCCGTGTGTTGGAAACATTGTATGGCATGTATATACCTTCCTGATCGTCTATCTGGGAATCTGCAGTTTGTTTTTTATGTCCAGAGAATTGTTCCAGGAGAATAAGATCGCCATATTCACAACGATGTTATTTTTCCTTTCGCCCAGAATGTTTGCAGAAAGCCATTATAATGACAAGGATATGGTTTTGCTTTCCTTTGTATTTATAATTTTCTATCAATGTTTGCAGATAGCGAAAACAAAGCGGCTTTTGAACATAGTTTTATTTGCTGTTGCGGGAGCATTGACTGCAAATATCAGAATTATCGGTCTCTATCTGTTTGGAGTGGCCGGGCTGTATCTGCTCGTGCGCTTTATAGCATTAAAGCAGTTTGATAAGGGTCTGATTGCTAAAGTTGTATTTTGTATTTTATTGTGGCTGGGATTATTCTTATGTCTGACACCGGCCAGCTGGAACCAGATGGGGGAGTTCTTCCGCTATTTGTTCTTCAACGCTGTTGATTACAATTTGTGGCATGATTATGTACTGTTTCAGGGAAGGATGCTGCATCAGGATTATACCGGAATGCCAAAGAAGTATCTTCCGGTCATGATCCTGCTGACGACACCTGTTGTTGTTTTGCTACTCAGTGCCTGGGGAGCAGTGACTATGGCCGCCGGGGCGCTGCGTCATTGGAAAAGCGCAGTCAGGGGGAAAGAGGGATTTTTGGCGGCAGTCTTTCTGGCCGTAGGAGCGCCGCTGGCATATGCTGTGCTGTCGGCTACACCCTTGTACAATGGCTGGCGTCATTTTTACTTTTTTTACGCTGCGATGATCTTATTGGCAGGCTATGGCTCCTGCAGATTGTGGGAAAGCTTAAAACGTATAGGACATGAGAAAATGGCAGTGGCTTTAGGCGCTGCTTATCTTGCAGTTTTAGCGGTTGGCATTCTTTGCAGTTACCCCCAGGAACATAGTTATTATAATATCCTGGCAGGCAGGGATGTGGCAGAGAGATATGAATTGGATTATTGGGACATGTCTGTAAAACAGGCCTATGATTTTATTTTGGAAGATGCAGAATCAGCCCCCATCTATGTGGGAGGGCTGAATCTGCCTACTTTATGGGGGATTGAAGAAAACTTAAAAATACTTCCCGCATCGGGAAAAGAACGGATTCTGATTGCGGAAGATTGGGAACAGGCCCAATATGTTATCATCAATACAACTTATGCATTTATGTACAGTGAGGAAGATTACCAGAAAGTAAAGAGCGATTATCAATTGGTTCATACCATTTCTTCTTATGGCAATGCGATCTGTGAGGTGTATAGACGGCCGCGGTAAAGCCGATTTTCTCCTGTCTGTCCGCAGTGGCGAAAGGTCAGCAGACAACGATATTTCTGCCGTTGGATTTTCCGCCGTACATTTTTTCGTCGGCGCTGCGGATCAGTTCCTTGATATCGTCCGTGTCCCCAAAGGTAACGCCGAAAGTCATGGTGACCTTAACGGTCTGGTCATCATAGGAGATCTGCATGGAGCGGATGTCCTGCAGCAGGTCAGTGAGGTAACTGACGGAGGTGGGCAGATCTGCCTCAAATACCAGGAGGAACTCTTCCCCGCCCCATCTGGCGGCAAACCCTCTGCCGCGCACATGCTGTCTGATCTTCTCGGATACGGCGCGCAGGACCTGATCGCCGCAGTCGTGGCCATAGGTATCGTTTACCCTTTTAAAGAAATCGATATCGCCGATGGCAACACAGAAAGGGGTGCTGTTGGCAGCGGAGTCCTCAATGACCTTGCGGAGCCTGACGCTTCCGGACCGGCGGTTCGCCAGAGACGTCAGAGTATCCTGGTCTACCAGGCTGCGCAGAGAATGCTGCATGTGCAGAGCCGACTGGGCTATCTCGCCCAGCTCATCATTGCGCCGGAGGGTCTGGGATGACAGCTTTGCATTCATATTTCCGGAGGAGACTTCCCTGAGAAAACCATGTATCTGCAGCAGGCAGGCGGCAAAGCCCTTATTGTATATAAAGGTGATGGCCGCTACGATCACGATCAGGATCAGATCAGTGGCTATCAGGGGAAAGACGGAGCGCTGTATGGCCGCTTCCACCTTTGCGCTTGGCCGGCCCACAAAAAGGATGCCCGTTATGGAGCCGTCTGAATTCCGCAGAGGCGTATAATAGGAAAAATAGCTGGTGCCATAGATTTCGGCATTGTCATAAAAGCGGGATTCACCGCCGGTAAGAACGTTCTGAATGATCTCATCGGGAGCGCCGGTGCCCACGATGCGCCTGCCGCTGCCGTCCGATATGGTGGTGAGGATACGGGTGTCCTGATAGAACAGCGTGATATCAAGGCCCGTTTCGCTCTTAAGGCGGTCAATGAGCTCATAATTTTGTGTAATATCCTGATCGCCCTTATACAGCCGGTAAGCCGTTTCTCCTTTTAAAATATAGTCTCCGGGATACAGAGCGTCCATCATGGTATTCACGCTGCCGGCCATGCCGCGGAGTTCTCCCTCCACCTGCGCGTACATGGCGTCCGTGAACCAATGGCCGCCCATGAGCATGATCAGAAACCCGAAGACCAGCAACGGAATGATATTGATCGCCTGAAGTATGTAACCGATTTTGCCTCTCGTTTTTCTGGCCATAAAGATTTCGCATTCCCCTCATTATTGTCTTTTGGTTCTGGTTTGTCATAAATAAGTATACTAAGTTTCGGGCAGAAAGGCAATCTTTTTCTTGACAACGGAAATCGCTGAGGCTATAATGAGGCAGAAGTTTGAAAGTAAACTTTCAAATTTTGATTGGTATGCGTGCTGAAGCACGCAAGGGGTATACATGTGAAATGAAACCGATAAATGCAGAGACGAAGAGAGTAGTTGTTTTCGGAAGACGTCAGCGAGCCGGTGTTGGTGGGAGACCGGTGCAAGTAGGAAGACAATGAAGATCACTTCCGAGCAGCCAGGACCAAAGGAGAGCGCGGACGCCCGCCCGGTAGTTCTGGACGGGATTCCTCCGTTATGGGAAGCCATATAATTCCGCGGGCCTTGGCCTGGGGAACGTATGCTGTAACGGGTGGTAACGCAGACGCTGGTCTCGTCCTATTACGGACGGGGCCTTTTCTTTTGCACGAGCGTATAGGAGATATAGGAACAGGAAAAAACAGTAGAAAGGGAGAAAGCCATGTACAACAAAGTGTCCAAGGAATTGAATTTTGTGGAGAGAGAAAAGGACGTGGAGCGCTTCTGGCGGGAGAACGACATCTTCCGCAAGAGTATTGAGAACCGCAGACAGGGACCTGTCTACACCTTTTATGACGGGCCGCCCACTGCGAACGGCAAACCCCACATCGGCCATGTGCTCACCAGGGTCATCAAGGACATGATCCCAAGGTACCGGACGATGAAAGGATACATGGTGCCCCGGAAAGCGGGCTGGGATACCCACGGCCTGCCTGTGGAGATCGAGGTGGAGAAGCTCCTGGGCTTGAACGGCAAGGAGCAGATCGAGGAGTACGGCCTGGAGCCTTTTATCGATAAATGCAAAGAGAGCGTATGGAAATACAAGGGCATGTGGGAGGATTTTTCAAGCACTGTCGGTTTCTGGGCAGACATGGACGATCCCTATGTGACTTATCACGACGACTATATTGAGTCGGAATGGTGGGCCTTAAAGACCATCTGGGACAAGGGCCTTTTGTACAAGGGATTTAAGATCGTGCCTTACTGCCCTCGCTGCGGGACCCCTCTTTCCACCGCGGAGGTGGCTCAGGGCTATAAGGACATCAAGGAGCGTTCCGCCATCGCCCGCTTTAAGGTGAAAGGCGAAGACGCATACATTCTGGCATGGACCACCACGCCCTGGACTCTGCCGTCCAATGTGGCACTGTGCGTGAACCCCAATGAGACCTATGCCAGGGTGAAGGCCGCAGACGGCTATACCTATTATATGGCCGAGGCGCTGTTGGATACGGTGCTGGGAAAGCTGGCAGACGCCGGAGAGGGCAGGGCGGCTTACGAGGTGCTTGAGACTTATGTCGGAAAGGATCTGGAATATAAAGAATACGAGCCGCTCTTTGACTGTGCGGAGGATATCTGCCGGAAGCAGGGAAAGAAAGCTTATTATGTGGTCTGCGACACATATGTCACATTGACGGACGGCACCGGCGTGGTACACATTGCTCCCGCCTTTGGTGAGGACGATGCCAAGGTGGGCCGCGCTTATGATCTGCCCTTTGTACAGCTGGTGGACAGCAAGGGCGAGATGACGGCGGAGACTCCCTATGCGGGCGTGTTCGTGAAAAAGGCCGATCCCATGGTATTAAAGGATCTGGACGCAAAAGGACTGCTCTTTGACGCGCCCAAGTTCGAACACAGTTATCCCCACTGCTGGCGCTGCGACACCCCGCTGATCTACTATGCGAGGGAGTCCTGGTACATTAAGGAGACGGCCGTAAGAGACGACCTGATCCGCAACAACAATACTGTAAATTGGATCCCGGAATCCATCGGCAAGGGACGCTTCGGCAACTGGCTGGAGAACATTCAGGACTGGGCCATCTCCCGGAACCGCTACTGGGGCACACCGTTAAATATCTGGGAGTGCGAGTGCGGCTGCCAGAAATGCGTGGGCAGCAGGCAGGAGCTGGCGGATCTGAGCGGCGATCCCAAGAGCGCCCAGGTGGAGCTGCACAGGCCCTATATCGATGAAGTGACGTTCCCCTGCCCTGAGTGCGGCAAGACCATGCACAGAGTGCCGGAGGTGATCGACTGCTGGTTCGATTCCGGCGCAATGCCCTTTGCACAGCACCATTATCCCTTTGAAAATAAGGAACTGTTCGAGCAGCAGTTCCCGGCGCAGTTCATCTCTGAGGCGGTGGATCAGACCAGAGGCTGGTTCCACTCTCTGATGGCGGAGTCCACACTGCTCTTTAACAGAGCGCCCTACGAGAACGTGATCGTACTGGGCCATGTGCAGGACGAGAACGGCCAGAAGATGAGTAAATCCAAAGGGAATGCCGTGGATCCCTTTGAGGCCCTTGAGACTTACGGCGCCGATGCGATCCGCTGGTATTTCTATACGAACTCGGCTCCCTGGCTGCCCAACCGTTTCCACGGCAAGGCGGTGATGGAGGGCCAGAAAAAGCTCATGGGCACCCTGTGGAATACCTATGCTTTCTTTGTGCTGTACGCCAACATTGACAATTTTGACGCCACGAAATATCAGCTGGAGTATGATAAACTGCCTGTGATGGACAAATGGATCCTGTCAAGGCTGAATACTGTGGTGGGCCAGATAGACGAGAACCTGGATCAATACCGGATCCCCGAGGCGGGGAAAGCGCTGGACGACTTTGTGGATGAGCTGAGCAACTGGTATGTGCGCCGCAGCAGGGAACGCTTCTGGGCAAAGGGCATGGAGCAGGATAAGATCAACGCCTATATGACCCTGTACACTGCGCTGGTGACCATCAGCAAGGCGGCAGCCCCCATGATTCCTTTCATGACGGAGGAAATCTACCGCAACCTTGTCTGCAGCATCGACAAGAACGCGCCGGAGAGCGTGCATCTGTGCGATTTTCCTGTGGTGGAGGAACGCTTTATTGATAAGGAGCTGGAACAGAACATGCAGGAGGTATTGAGCGTGAAGGCCATGGCGCTGGCGTGCAGGAACGATGCGGCCATCAAGATCCGCCAGCCCTTAAAGACCCTGTATGTGAAATCCGACTGTGAGCTGGAGCAGTTCTACACCGACATCATCAAGGACGAGCTGAATGTAAAGGAAATCGTCTACACCGATGACGTGAGAGACTTTACCTCCTATACCTTTAAGCCTCAGCTCCGCACAGTGGGGCCTAAGTACGGCAAGCTGCTGGGAGGGATCCAGAAGACGTTAGCTTCTCTGGACGGCAGCGCGGCCATGGATGAACTGAATGAGAATGGGAAGCTTGTCTTTGACATTGACGGCGCCGCCGTGGAGCTGACCAGGGATGACCTGCTGATCGATACGGCGCAGAAGAACGGCTATGTCTCTCAGGAGGACAGCCGCATGACGGTGGTACTTGACACTAATCTGACGGAGGAACTGATCGAGGAGGGCTTTGTGTACGAGCTGATCAGCAAGATCCAGACCATGCGTAAGGACGCCGATTTCGAGGTGACGGATCATATTCGCGTTTCCTTTAACGGTAACGATAAGCTGGCGGCTTTGGCGGAGCGCAACCGGGATCTGATTGCAGGCAAAGTCCTGGCGGACGAACTGACCGGCGGAAAAGAGTATGCCGTTTCCAAGGAATGGGATAATGTCAATGGCGAGACTGTGACGATTTCGCTGGAAAGAATCTAAAAAGTTTTTTGGGCAGAATATCAAATTGCAGTTGGAATCGAGAGCGTTTTTTGATATAATTACTTCGTTCTATCGTTCTGGATACCAGAAACTTAAACCAAAGGAGACATTGATACAATGAAGAATGTAGTATCGGGCAAAAAGGCGGATAAGCAGGAAAAAGCCGAAAAAATCGAAAAAATGGAAGATCAGGAAAAAAATAAATTCGATAAGGATCTTTTTAAGAGAAGCGTCATTTATAATGTAAGGACCCAGTATCGAAAGGAGCTGGAGGAGGCAACGCCCCAGCAGATCTTCCAGGCGGCTTCCCTGGCGATCAAGGATCAGATCATAGGAAATTGGATGGACACTCAGAAGGCTTACGAGAAAGAAGACCCCAAGATGGTCTACTACATGTCCATGGAATTCCTCATGGGACGCGCCATGGGCAACAACCTGATCAATATGCAGGCGTACCAGCCTGTGAAAGAGGCCCTGGAGGAGTTGGGGCTGGATCTGAACCTGATCGAGGACCAGGAGCCGGACGCAGGCCTGGGCAACGGCGGCCTGGGCCGTCTCGCCGCATGCTTTCTGGATTCCCTGGCCACGCTGGGATATCCCGCATACGGCTGCGGTATCCGCTATCGCTACGGTATGTTCAAGCAGGAGATCCGCGACGGCTATCAGGTGGAGGTGCCGGATAACTGGCTGGCTGACGGCAATCCCTTTGAGCTGCGCCGCCCCGAGTATGCCAAGACCGTGAAATTCGGCGGTTACGTTTCCATGCGCACCGACGAGAATGGAAGAAGCCATTTTGTACAGGAAAATTATCAGGCTGTGCGAGCCGTTCCCTTTGATCTTCCCATTGTGGGATACGGCAACGGCATCGTGAATACTCTGCGCATCTGGGACGCGGAGCCCATGGAGGTATTTCAGCTGGATTCCTTTGACCAAGGCGATTACCGCAAGGCCGTGGAGCAGGAGAACCTGGCCCGGAACCTGGTGGAGGTGCTCTATCCCAACGATAACCATTATGCGGGCAAGGAACTGCGCTTAAAGCAGCAGTACTTCTTTATTTCCGCTTCCGTGCAGGCCGCAGTGGAAAAATATATGCGCAGCCACAATGACATTCATCACTTCTATGAGAAAGTGACGTTCCAGCTCAACGATACCCACCCCACCGTTGCGGTGCCGGAGCTGATGCGGATCCTCTTAGACGAATACGACCTTTCCTGGGACGAAGCATGGTACATAACCACCCACACCTGCGCCTATACCAATCATACCATTATGGCGGAGGCATTGGAAAAATGGCCCATCGATCTGTTCTCCAGACTGCTTCCCAGGATCTACCAGATCGTGGAGGAGATCAACCGCAGATTCGTCAATGAGATTGAACAGAAATATTCCGGCCATTACGGCGTTGACGTGCAGGAGAAGATCCGCAAGATGGCGATCCTGTATGACGGACAGGTAAAGATGGCCCACATGGCCATTGTGGCAGGATATTCCGTAAACGGTGTGGCGAGACTGCACACGGAGATCCTGAAGAATCAGGAACTGAAGGACTTTTATGAAATGTTCCCGGAGCGCTTTAACAATAAGACGAACGGTATCACCCAGAGGCGTTTCCTGCTTCACGGAAATCCTTTGCTGGCAGACTGGGTGACCTCCAAGGTGGGCGACGGCTGGATCACGGATCTTCCCCGGATCGCAAAGCTGAGGGAGCAGGCTGACAACAGCAGGGCGCAGAAAGAGTTCATGGATATCAAATATAAGAACAAGCTGCGTCTGGCAAAATATATCCTGGAGCACAACGGCATTGAAGTGGATCCCAGATCCATCTTTGACGTGCAGGTAAAGAGACTGCACGAATATAAGCGGCAGCTTCTGAACATCCTGCATGTGATGTACCTGTATAATAACCTGAAGGCCAACCCCGGAATGGACTTTTATCCGAGAACCTTTATCTTCGGGGCAAAGGCGGCAGCAGGCTATCGGAACGCAAAGCTGACCATCAAGCTGATCAATTCCGTGGCGGATGTGGTGAACAATGACGCGTCCATAGGCGGTAAGCTCAAGGTGGTGTTCATCGAGAATTATAACGTGTCCAACGCCGAGATCATCTTTGCGGCGGCAGACGTGTCCGAGCAGATTTCCACCGCCAGCAAGGAGGCTTCAGGAACCGGAAACATGAAGTTCATGTTGAACGGCGCGCTGACCCTGGGGACTATGGACGGCGCGAACGTGGAGATCGTGGAGGAAGTGGGCGCGGAGAATGCGTTCATCTTCGGCTTAAGCTCAGACGAAGTGATCAATTTTGAGCAGCATGGCGGCTATGACCCCATGAGCATTTACAACAGCGATGCCGATATCCACAAGATACTGGATCAGCTGATCGACGGCACATATGCGGGAGACAAGGAACTGTTCAGGCCGCTGTACAATTCCCTGTTAAATACGCTGTCCACGGCAAAAGCGGATACCTATTTTATCCTGAAAGATTTCCGTTCCTATGCGGAGGCGCAGAAGAAAGTGGAGGCCGCTTACAGGGATACGGCTGGCTGGGCTAAGAGCGCTATCCTGAATGTAGCCGGATCCGGCAAATTTACTTCCGACCGGACCATTCAGCAGTATGTAGATGAGATCTGGCACCTGGATAAAGTGGTGCTGAAGTAGAGCGCATAAATCCATAAGAATGATCACAATTTTAGTCAAGTATGATTTGCCGAATCATACTTGACTAATTTGTTTTTCCGGGCTGTGCCGCAGCTATTTTGAAACGGAGGCAGCATAAAGACTTTGTGGGGAAGATAGGCTAAGAAAGGCATATTTGCTGATAAAACGGGTATTTCCCGTAGGTATCGGCGAGTATGCCTTTTTCATGAAATGAGGCTGATCGATAACATGATGCAGGAGGGGGATTATGGCAGTTTACGGGTATGCGAGAGTAAGCAGCAGAACACAGAATGAGGACAGGCAGATCATTGCGCTCTGCGAAGCGCAGGTGCCAAAACGGAATATTTTTATTGACAAACAGTCCGGCAAGGATTTCGACAGGCCGATGTATCAGAATATGCTTTGTAAATTAAAGGCAGATGACGTGATCTATATCCAGAGCATCGATCGTCTCGGTAGGAATTACGAGGAAATCATGCAGCAGTGGAAGCTGATCACCAAAGAGATGGGCGCCGATATCGTCGTGATCGATATGCCGCTTTTGGATACCCGAAGAGGAAAAGATCTGATGGGCACATTTCTGACGGACATTGTGCTTGCGCTGCTCAGTTACGTGGCCGAGAACGAGCGCACGAACATAAAGAGAAGACAGGCGGAGGGCATTGCGGCTGCAAAGGCAAAAGGAATCCGATTCGGAAGGAGGCCGCTGCCTCTGCCGGACAATTTTCCAGATGTATATGATCTTTGGAAAAGAAAAGAGATTTCGCTGACGGAAGCGGCAGGACGGTGTGGAATGCCGAGATCTACATTTTACGACAAAGCAAAGAAAATCTGAAAAAGTATACTTTATCGAATTTCTTTTTTATGGTTACTTTTCACACCGTAGCCAGTTCAAAGTAAAGACATATCTACAAAATTGAGTCTGATTACTCCCTGAAAGT
>CANRMK010000034.1 GCA_947631715.1 uncultured Acetatifactor sp. | reverse complement strand
CGATGCCGGTGGCGTCGATCTTGATGGCATTGCCCGGATCTCCCACAGCAGGATCTCCCGCCTTAAAGGTGACGCTTATGGATCCGTCCGCTTCCTGAACACCCATATTTTCAAAGTCTATTCCTGAAATATCCAGCTGCATCTCAAAACCGTTCTGATCCTGAATGATCACCAGGTCGTCCTTGATAAAGGCCCTTGTGCCGTCCGGAAAATCATCCCCCAGATCCAGTGTCGTATCATCCGGGTCTTCCACAGAATTCTGTTTTACGTCATAAGTACCGTCTTCTTTTTTTATCACGGTAAGGGACTGAATGGTATATTCTTTTGCGGGGACTTCCTCGGAATAAGAATTTACCTTTACCTCCAGAGTATTCGTGTACCCTTTCAGAGCAAACTCACCGTTTAAAATCTTCTGGCCGTTAAACTCTGTAGTCTCGGAAATCCTGGTAATCTCCTCTTTTAAGTCCGCAATCTCCTCCTGAATGATGGCGCGGTCCTCATCGGTCACCGTACCCGTTGCAGCCTTTACGGAAAGTTCGTTCATGCGCTGCAGCATTTCGCTGATCTCACTCATGGCGCCGTCGGCAGTCTCAATAATGGAAACGCCGTCGCTGGCGTTCTGGTTGGCCGTCTTCAGGCTTTCGATCTGTGCGTTCATTCTCTTTGCCATGGCAAGACCTGCCGGATTATCCTTGGCCCGGTTGATCTTTAGGCCGGAGGACAGTCTCTGGAGAGACTGGGCCAGCAGATCGTCACTGGCGGAAAGAGCATTGTTGGAAAGCATCGCGGATACATTGTAATTAATTCTCATAAATCATATTCCTCTTTTCTGCACTGTCTGCAGGAACACCTTTGCCACCCGGTACAGCTCTGCGCTGTCCGTGCGGGGACTCTCTGCGGATACCATATCTTCTGCAGCGGCGGAGCCTCGAAGCTCGATACGGATGTTCCCCGTCTCCCAGCGTTCTCCCGCCTCTTCCTTAAAGTTATCGGCTAATTTCTGCATTTCCATTATATCATTTTGATCCTGTGCATAGAAAATTCCTTTCAGCACAGCACCATCTATGGAAAACTCCGCCTCCAGCCTCCTATCCTGCAAGCCCTGTACGCCCACGCTGACCTTGTTCTTCCCGGTCCCCCGCTCCAATGTCAAATGTACTCTGGCAAGCGTACCGTCCATATACAGCGGAATGAAATACTCCTCTTTCCTTGCAAGGGCGCCCATTACGGTCAGCTGCATGTGGGACAGCTGCAGGCTGCGCACATCCAGGCTGGTATCCGCCTCCTCAAAAGATGCCTCTTTTACCGCTGACAACGCTTCCTCTGTCAGTCTCTCATACTCATGAGCAAACTCTTCCGGCGTTTCCAGCATTTCCACCAAGCTCTCCCCCGCCATTCCAACGTTGGTAAAAGCTTCTGCCCTGCCCTCCGCAGAAATATCATCTGCGGCTTTCTCCATCTCTGCCTCGCTACTTTGTGGCATTTCCGCCGGTTCCTTTTCCGCGCCAGCCCGTCTGACGCCAGCGCCTCTGCCCGGCGCAAAAGGATTGCCGGTTCCGTTCAACAGGGCCTGGGCTGTCAAAAGATTGTCTGCGCTTTCAGGCAGCTGCCCTCTCTGCAGCATAGCGGTACACTGTGCATCCGTGTCCGCAAGCGCTTCCCGCAGCTGCTCCAGCTCCTGACGGCGGTAATCGGTTTCCGCTACTTCAGAATATGACGCCTGTGTCAATATGCTTTTCAGTTCCTGTGTAAAGGCCCTGCCGATCTGATCTGAAATGCTTTCTCCCTTACGAATCAGTTCTGCTACCGTCCCCAGTTCATCTGCCGCTTTCACGTCAACAGATTTTATCCTGCCTGTTCTCACCGCAGACAATAAATTTGAAAAATGCAGTTCCGCCTGAGTATTGACCAGCGCGCCTATCACCGCGCCGTCAGACTTTTCGATCTGGCGCACCAGGCGGTAGATGCCGATATAGCTATCCCTCTCCGCCTGGGTAATTTCTTTATTTTTTTCCAGCCTGTAGAGAAAACGGCTGTAGCTTTCCGCCTCCCTCTTATATTCCTCAGGCAGCTGCTCAAAATAATCTTCCAGTTCCCCAAAGCTCTTTTCCAGGGGATTTACACCGTCACGGATCATCTTCAGGGCAGCCGCCGGCGTCAGCTTCTCGATCACAGACTTTACCTGTCTGTCAGCCTCCATAATGTTTGCCAGATTTTCCGCCGTAATCTCCATACGGTTATATCCCAGGATCCGCACGGCCCTCCGGTTCTCCTCATCCGGCTCCATTCCCAGATCCCGAAGAATATCGTCCACGTTGGCGAACGCCTTTTTGATACTGTCCCCCATATCTGCCCTGGGCGCCGTCATCAGCGTTTCGTAGCTTTCCCGTGCCCTTTCATAGGTATCCCGAAGGGCCACGCCATCCCCATGGAACTCTTCCAGGGTCTCCTCTGCCCTGCCCTCCGCAAAGATGCCCAGCACCTCCGCCGGCAGTCCCGGCAGATCCGCCATAACGCTGTTTACCGCGTTAAAGTTTCGGTATTTCTCCACTGCCCGGGCGTCCTCCGGGAAGTACTGCTCCGCCACCTCTCTCTCAGCCTGCTTCAGCGCTTCTACAAGCTGCTCCATAGGTGCAGTATCAATAGAAAAGCCGCTCTTTAACAATTTTACGTTCACTTCCGCGGTCATTCTGAGGCGGATCTCCTCCAGCTGTCTCCTGGCCGTCAGATCTCCTGCCAGCCGTTCCCAGGTTTCCTCAGACTGATAATATTCCGCAAGCCTTACCGCTCTGTCATACAGATTTTCCTTTTTAGGGCCTAAATCAGCGTGAATAGGGTCCTTTCCCTCGGCAATGGCAGCCGCAGCCGCCTTTGCAAAATCCTTTGGCTCCACCGGCACGGACACGGACTGCAATTCTTCCAGTCTGTCCAGATTATCTCCGGTAAGCGGCAGCCCATTCTCTAAAAGCCAGCTGGCGTTCTGGCGGTTTTCTTCATTCGCCTCCCTGCCGGAACGGGCAAGTACTTGATCGATCTGCTCTGCCAGCGCTTCGTCCGGCTGACCGCCGGCGCTCTGCACATAATACCCCTGAACCTCTTCCTCATAAAACGCAGGCGCTGCGCTCTCCGCCGGTTTTGCACCGCTGCTCTGCGCCACATAAAGATTCCAGATCTCAGGCTCCAGTTCGTTATCGATCATGTAGCGGTCGGATCCCTCATCCATAGGTTCCAGCTGCTGCGCCATATTCCATGCTTTCGCCGTCAGTTCCAGATTTTCCTGCGTCAGAGGGATATCTGCCGTCCGAAAGCTGTCCGCCACCGCATTGGCCAGTGTCTGACTTCCCAGAGCCGCCTCCAGTGTCTCCAGATCCAGATCGTCCGTATAGCCCTTGATATTCTTGCCGGAGCGGACCAATTCCGCCTTGATCCGGTCCACAATGGTCACGGTTTCCTCCGGATCCATACTGCCGAACTCGAACCCCTCCTCCTGCAGCTTTGCATAGTCCTCCTCCGACATAGTATGTGACATCAATGTCATATAATCCTGCACCGCATCTACATCGGCGCCTGACGCTTCTGTCTGCAGTTCGATCAGGCTTTTTCCTTTGGAGGCTTTTGCCGTCTCACCGGTCCAATTCTGGCTGTTCCGGGCGTACACTGCACCCTGGGCTGCAGCGTTGGCCGTATTCTGATGAGGCTGCGTCTTTACCGCCTGCTGCTTCTCCGTATCTGAAATGTTCTGCTGACAAAATGAAATTCTCAAGTTCTTCTCTCCTTTACAGTAAAAGGTAAGCGCCGAAGCGCTCATTTTTTATTTCGGATCACGGAGGACATTTCTTTAGTTTTCCTGTAACAGTTCAGCCTTTCCCTTGCAAGTCACGCCCAGTACTGCCGATGTTCTCCCGGCAGACACGCTTCCGCTCGGCTCCGCACGTAACGGACACTAGGCTCGAGAGTACCTCGCCAAGTGCCGACGTGCTCCAACGGTCTGCCGGGAGAACATCGACAGTACCGGGCTGAATACGACGGAGGGCTGAACTGTTACGGTTTCCCTCATGGGGGCGGAATTTCCCCTTGTGTGAAACAAATAAAAAATGTAAAATGAGAAATATCAGCAAGCACGATGCATCTGACTGGCGCAACAATTCAGCCATTCCCTTGCAGGTCATGCCCGGCTGTAAATCGTAACAAGGAGAAATCCATATGGCTATGATCGGTATTGATCTGGGTACTACAAACAGTCTTGTCTGCGTCTACCGCAGCGGAAAGGCAGAACTGATTCCCAATGAGATCGGGACCTTTAAGACCAGCAGCGCCGTGTGCGTCATGCCGGACGGTTCTGTGCTGGTGGGCGCAGCAGCCAGAGAGCGGCTTATCACTTATCCCAAAGATACCGCCGCATCTTTCAAGGTCTGGATGGGTACAGAGCGGACATTTCGCCTGGGAAATAAGCAGTTTAAGCCGGAAGAATTGTCTGCCCTGGTGCTGCGGCAGCTAAAGCAGGATGCCCAGCGGTATCTGGGCGAGCCGGTAGAGGAGGCGGTCATCAGCGTCCCCGCCTACTTCAACGATGACCAGAGGTGCGCCACCAAGTTCGCCGCCCAGCTGGCAGGCCTTGAGGTCAGGCGGCTGATCAACGAGCCCTCCGCGGCTGCCCTGTATCACCGGTACCGTTCAGCCGGCGGCGACTGTCAGATGATGATCATAGACTTTGGCGGCGGGACACTGGACGTAAGTATTGTGGAATGCTTTGAAAATATTATTGAGATTACGGCCATCGCGGGAGACAACCACCTGGGCGGCGATGACATTGACCGGGCCATCGTGGCCTGTTTCTGCGACACAAACGGCCTGACGGCGGAACGCTTGGAGCCCTCTGTGCTGGCATCTCTTTACCGAAAAGCGGAGGCTGCCAAAATCGCCCTTTCTGCAGCGGATTCAGCCGAGATCAATATTCGGCAGGGAGAAACCTCCTTTCGGCTCACACTCACCAGGGAACTTCTGCGGAAGCTGTGCGATCCCCTGTTCCAAAGGGTGCGCACCGTGATCAGTCAGGCCATGAAGAACCGGGAGCGAAGCGGCCGGATCGACGATGTGATCCTGGTCGGCGGTTCTTCCCAGCTTTCCGTATTGGGAGATTTTCTGGAAGAACTGTTCGGGCGCCGTCCCACGGTAGCCGCAGGGCCGGATGAGATTGTGGCGCTGGGCGCGGGCCTATGCGCCGGAATCAGGGAGCGGGCGGAGGAGCTTCAAGATCTGGTCATGACCGATGTCTGTCCCTTTTCTCTGGGCGTCGCCACTTATAACGGCCCCCGGGATCAAAACCCCCATATGGCGTTTCTGATCCAGCGAAGCAGTATCCTCCCCGCCAGCCACAGCGAAAACTTCTACACACTCCATGATAATCAGGATGCTCTCCGGTTCCGGATCTACCAGGGAGAGGGTTACTTTGCCTCGGAAAATCTAAAGCTGGGTGAACTGGAGATCAGGGTCCCTCCGGATCTGGCAGGGAAACAATACGCTGCCGTAACTTTCACCTACGATATCGACGGAATTCTCCATGTCAGCGCACGCAGCAGCGGCGGTGACTACCGGGACAAGCTGATCCTGAATCCCCATGTCCACCTGACTGAGGCAGAGCACGCGCAAGCTTTGGAGCGAATGAAGCAGATCCGGCTTTCCGCCCAGGGAACACAAAAAGAACAGCTGCTGCTGGAAAAAGCGCTGCGCCTTTATCAGCAGACATTCGGTTCCCGCCGAGAATTTGCGGCCGGTCTGATCGAGTACATCCGCACCGGTATGGAAAATGACAGCAGGATCGCCCGAGAGCGGATGTGCAGGGAAGTACAGGAACAGCTGGCAGAACTTGAATCGGAGGCGGAGCACGATCCGGTGGAATGGAATTTTGGAGCCGAAGACGGATCAGAGGAAAGCGGACCGGACGAATAAGGTTCTGCAGGGCAGAATCATAAGACAGAGTAGAAAAATGTGCTGTCAAAGGCAGCGCGGAAACGAGGTAAGACCATGAACGATATTTGGAAGTTACTTCATCTGGAGCCCACCAGGGATATCCAGGCAATCAAGCACGCCTATGCGCTGCAGACGAGAAAATATAACCCGGAGGAGGACCCGGAGGGATTCATGCAGCTGCGCCGGGCCTATCAGGCAGCCCTGGACTATGCGGAAAGCGGCAGCGGGAACGCGGCGGCTGTCCGGTCAGACCGCACCGATGCCGAGCCGGACACAGGCGAAAGCAGGGAGCCCCTATCCCAAGCCGATGCCGGATGGTCCATACCCGAGGAAGCGCCGGATCTTGCGCCCAATCCCTATGCGGATCATGAAGCCATACAGCAGTTCCTTGAACTTTACTCCGGAAAACGTCGCAAAGATCCCAAGGCCTGGCTGGATTATTTCACCTCTCCCGCTTTCCTGGATGCGGCCTTTGACGACAGCTTTACCGCATTGCTCCTGGAGCATGTCACGCGGCTGGAGGGAGAATTCCCTCCCACCAAAGAATTCTTAAACTGGCTGTCTGTTGTGTATCAGTACCAGGCAAGCGTCTGTACCGTCAGCGGCCCGGACGGAAAGAAACAGGAACAGGTACAGTTTCAGCTGTATAATGGCGCCAATTTTGAGGGAATCGAGTCCATTCTTCAGATTGCCGCAAAGGGCGGAGCGACCAGACGTCCCAAGGGAAATGAGCAGGCGATACTGTCCAGCTTTCAGGAATACCGCTTTCTTTTGAGCCTGGCGGACAAGGGCGATTGGAGCGATCCTGACATTATGGCTTGCCACGACATTTTGAATAGATATGTCATCTCCCGGATCAGCGACAAATGCGGTACTCAGCTTAGCCTCGGCAGCGAGCCCGAACGCCATCCTGCCGGGCTGCGGCTCATGATCCACTTTTTCCGCAGGCACACTCTCCCCGAGGATCTCTATCGGATCGCATGGCAGCGGTATGACCTGAAAAATGCCAAAATGGGGCGTGCCCAGGTTCTGTACGGCCCGCTTCGAGACATAATCGCAGAACGCGTACCCGGAATTGACGGCGAGCAGGAGGAAAACTTCCGGGATCTGAGCAGAGCACATACAGAGCTCTGCGCGCTCTTAAGCAAAGGCGGCCCGGAGCAGAAGCGGGAAGCGGTAGACTCTTTCTTTGCCCGGGACGATCTGCAGCGTGCACTTTACTCCCGGGCTTTCATTGAAAACTACCTGTTGGGCAGCTGGACTTCCGACTGGGCGTGGGAAGCCATATTAAAAAGGCTTCTGGACATCTACCAGGGCAATCCGGATCTTCCCAGCGCAGGACCTATCCTGGAGCGGATCCGGCGGTCCCTGGAGATACAGAGGATCAATAAGCGTCAGGAACAGGATGAACAGGCTTCCGCCCCGGAAGATTCCCTGAGCCTGAAAAACGGTGCGTTCTTCCGCCATTGGATCAACACAGGTTTTTATGATGCCAGAGATCCCGAGAGCGGACTGGATCTGCAGGAATACCTGGATCAAAATCTGCCCTACATTCCCGATTGGAGCCGCAGATTCCTGAAAGCGGAGGATGACAACGCCATTCCTGTCCCGAAATGCCTATCCTGCACCGCCGCCGGCAATGAGATCCAGATTCGGTTCCACTTAAGGTATATCGATTACCTGTTGAATGATACGCTGGTCTGCCGCCCCTGTTTGACATGGGAGCAGCTGTCCGCCCTGGAAGACTGCAATTCGTTCTTCTTTCTTCTTCCAACTGCGGTGTCCACCTATGACCGATATGAGCAGGTGAGAGCGGAGCTGCTGCGCCGTCTTCCCGATACCGCTGCGCCGGAGGAAGACCGGGAGATCATCGCCGGCTGCCTGGCCGGGCATGTCTGCAGACTGCCGGTGCCGGATGCGGGCAGGGAGCCGGATATTTCTATTCTGCCTATGGAATGGTTCGCCGAGAATACCGAGCGCTTATACGGATGCGGCTGGTATGAAAACGAAATGGAAGAGCCTGTCCTGATATTCTTTGAACAAACTTTCCGGGGCCGGCTCATGGACCGGGAAAGGGTATATGACAATATCGCAGATTCCCAGGAGGCGGCCCGCATGGCCGAACAGCTTCTGGAAGAAGCCGTATCCCCCGCTGCCATTCACATTGAGCTGCTGACCAAGCTGCCGGAGGCTGTGTACGCAGATCCCGATCTTTCGATCATAGACACCAGCTCCGGCTATGTGGTTCCCAGAAAGCTCCTGGGAGAATCCGTCACGCCAAAACAGCTGGAGGCCCTGTTCTCAGTGCTCTCGGAGGGAGGCCTGAAGCGCCTGGAGCTTTCCTGGCCCTCCGTATTTCCAATGGGCGAGGAGGAAGAATACCCGGCCACGCGCTCTTTGGTATTCCTGAAAGAAACAGCCGGCTGGGCCTGCCTTTATTTTGACGACGCCAGCGCCAAATCCTACGCTCTTATGACGCGCCCTGAACAGTACTGGCAGGGCAGCAGTGCAGGCGAGCTTTTGCCTTTCCATCACGGCAAGCTGTTCTCCCAGAATATCCACCGCAGCTTTGCCACCATCCGCCGGCATCTGGATACCGTGTTCCTCGATGTAAGATATCCCAACAATGTTCATAAGCGTCCCGGCGGAGTTTGGGATTACGCCGAATCGGTAAACCACGGACGTCATGGCTATAATTTGGACAAGCGGCTGCTTGGCGCTTTCCCCATGGAGCGTTCCTACAACCGCGCCGTTGCGAACTTCTATTTCTCTCTTGCGCCCTCTGCTATATCCTGTACCGACAAAGAGGGCGTCACGGAGACGCTGAATCTCAACAGCTCCAACCGATACCGGCTGCAGCAGGCCTTGATCAGGATGATGCAAGGCGATTTGGCCAGGCTGCAGATGACCTGGGGCGCCACCGCTGACCAGCAGCGCCATGTTGTGATATTGCAGGATCAGGGCGCATTTTTGCTGGCGTATCTTTCCGACCGCCACAGGCAGGCCAGGTTCCATGTGGCAAATGTACAAGCCTACATGAATGTGGAGGGTAAAAAGTACCCTAAGACGGCCTTTCAGGGCAGAACCACCCCGGCTTACCTGATCCATTCTGATGTGATCTCTCTGCGCTGTGCGCTGGAGGAGCTGCTGGCCAATATTGACGATCCGTCTCCGGTCACGGACAGGTTTGCGGAATATGCTTCGGAAAACCCGGTAAAAGAGCGGCCGTACGAAACGATCCGCGGGAAAATGACAGTATTGTCATAAATATCAAAAAGGACTGTGCTCCACAGTCCCTTTCATCCGGCAGGCCGCTGCGATGCAGCAGTCTGCCGGTCACTCTGTCGCAACCCCATAAAGGGAGTTTCCTAATTTTTATATGCGGCTTTCTCAGAACAGATATACCGCAGCCCCATACGGCGGCAGATCCAGTGAAATCGAATATTCCTTGTTATTGCAGGGCACTTTCTGAGCGCTGACCTCTGCGGGAAGCGGATTGCCCCATCCGCCGAACCTCTCCTCGTCACTGTTTAAGAGCAGCTTATACTTTTTCTTCTTCGGAACGGGCACGATATAGCCATCCCGCTTTACGGGCGTCATATTCATGACGAACAGAAGACTGTTCGTGCCTGCGGAAGATTTCCTCACAAAAGAGAACACGCTGTTGTCCGCATCGTCCGCATTCATCCACTCAAAGCCGTCCCAGCTGTCATCCAATTCATACATAGCGGGATATTTCCGATAGATCTTCAGCAGTTCTTTCACAAAATCTTTCATTCCCGCGTTGTATTTCTCCGCCAGCAGATACCAGTCGAGCTCCCTTGCTTCGCTCCATTCGCGCTCCTGGCCGAAATCCTGGCCCATGAACAGCAGCTTCTTGCCGGCATGTCCGAACATATATGTATAGCCTGCCCTCAGATTTGCGTATTTGTCCACCTGATAGCCGGGCATCTTGTTCACCATGGAGCACTTCAGATGCACTACCTCGTCATGGGAGAGAGGCAGGATATATTTTTCACTGGCATTGTAGCTCATGGCAAAGGTCATCCCGTAATGGTCGCCCTTGCGGTAAATGGGATCCAGCTTCATATAATTGCAGAAGTCGTGCATCCAGCCCATGTTCCACTTAAAGGTAAAGCCCAGTCCCTCATCGCCCACCTCACCGGACACATTGGGCCAGGCAGTGGATTCCTCCGCAATGGTCATAAAGCCGGGATATGTCCCCCGCACCACGGAATTCATATGGCGGAAGAACTCGATCGCCTCCAGATTCTTATTCCCGCCGTATTTGTTGGGCACCCACTGGCCGTCCTGCTTTCCGTAATCCAAATACAGCATGGAGGCCACCGCATCTACCCGGATACCGTCCACATGAAATTCTCTCAGCCAGTACAGCACGTTGGCGATCAGGAAATTCTTTACCTCATATTTACCGTAATTAAAGATCTTCGTCCCCCAGTCGGGATGCTCTCCCAGTCTGGGATCGGGATGCTCAAAAATGCACTTCCCGTCAAATTCCCCAAGGCCGTGGGCATCCGTGGCAAAATGCGCGGGCACCCAGTCAAGGATCACGCCCACTCCCGCTTTGTGAAGTTCATTCACCAGATACATAAAATCCTTAGGGGTTCCGTACCGGGAGGTAGGCGCATAATACCCTGTCACCTGATAGCCCCAGGAACCGTCAAAGGGATGCTCGGCAATCCCCATCAATTCTACATGGGTGTATTTCATTTCTTTCAGATATTCCACAATCCGGTCCGCGAACTGACGGTAGTTATAAAAGCCCTCCTCCGTACCGTCCGGATGCTTCATAAAGGAGCCGATATGACATTCGTAGATCGCCAGAGGCTCCTTTCGGGGATCTTTTTTGTCGCGCTGCTCCATCCACTTCTGATCTTTCCAGTCAAAACCGGACAGATCTGTGATGACGGAAGCGGTGCCGGGACGATATTCCGCATAATTGGCAAAAGGATCGGCCTTATACAGCTTTCTGCCGTCTTCCGCCGTGATCAGGAACTTATACATCTCTCCCACGCCGATGCCTGGAATAAATGCGCTCCAAATCCCGACAGGCCCCAGTTTTTCCATAGGGTGGGAAGTCTCATTCCATCCGTTAAAGGAACCTACCACATGCACCTCTTCGGCATTGGGCGCCCAGACGCCGAAGAACACGCCCTCTTTCCCATCCTCCACGGACAGATGCGCACCCAGTTTCTTGTAAATGTCATAATGAGTGCCCTGGGAAAACAGATACTGGTCAGCTTCAGAAATAAATACCTGCTCCCGCGCATCTTTTTTCGCCGCCGTCTTTACAGCCGTTTTCGCCACTGCTTTTGTTGTCTCTTTTTTCACTGTCTACCCCGCCTTTCAAGCAAAATCTTTTTCCGTCAGAACGATCATATCATCTTCATCATACCTTTTCGCCAGCAAAACGTCAATAAAATGTCC
>CANRMK010000033.1 GCA_947631715.1 uncultured Acetatifactor sp. | reverse complement strand
GCTTTCACCTGGCGTGCAAGGACCTGCATCTCCTGAGCCGCGCTTTCTGCTCCATCGTCCTGCTTCAGTTGATTTTCTTGCCAATCCGCAAATTGCTTTCCGAAATTTTTAATACCCTCGTTCAGAGGCCCGAACAGGCCGATCGCTTTTGTGATCTCCTGACGGAATTGGGCAATGTCCCCCGCATCTGCAGCTTTCAGGGCCCGATGCAGTACAACAGCGGCACGGCAGGACGCCGGCAGCATTTCCATCTCTCCCTCAAAAGCCTCCGGCAGATAAAATCTTCTATAAAAAAGAAGACTCTTGTCACTGAAGATCTGCATCTTCTTTCGGATCTGCTGATATCCGAATTCCGCGGCAGTCACCACGGCCTCTACCTCTGATACCTTTAAATCAAGATAATCATATCGGATATTTCCCGCTTTACAGTGTCTGTCTAAAAAAGCTTTTCTCGGACGCACCTTATCCATAGGGGATTTCTGACAGAAAGAATCTACTCCCTGTTTCCACTGATCAAAAGAAATCCCCGCAAAAACTTCGTCCAAATCGATCTGAAAATCTTCTGCAATCTGAAAAATCCTATCTTCCAGTTCAAGACAATCCACAACTTTTTTGAACAGTTCACTGTACGCTGCAATAAGTTCATCTCGCTGCTTTCTATCCGCCGCAAGAATTACTTTCAAGTACCAAATATAATAATGTCCGGATTGTGCCTGTCCAAAAAGTTCGGCCAGAGGGAGCAGCGCATTATCGCCCTCTTCCTTTACAGTTGTCTGGATCGACTCGATGGTAAGATCCCGCACCCTTTCATCTTCAATCATCTTTTTTGCAATAGGCACAAATTCTTCTTCGTAAGGCATCTTCGCCAGATTGCTAACCATATCGGGAATTAGACGTGTATAAATCGAAAAGTTATCTTCTTCCCACCCAAGATTCCAAAAATATTTTTTAAGAGCTCCGGCATCTCCCTGACAAAGCCTGCTACATATATACATAGAGAACACATTGTTACGATTGCTCAAATAAAAGATACTCTGAATAAATACCGGACTATAAGGAATTCTTTTGATCTCTCCATCCTCTTCTTCATAAATCTTTATAAATTCCTCACAGCATTTATCGCAGGACGCATAGTCCTTTCTTTTGTAATAAATTTCTGAAGCAATACCGCAAAGGCCTGCCCTTCCGAATTTATCATTGCGCTTGTCCCGTCCTGCTACCTCAAAAAATTCCCGGGCTTTTTCAAACTCTTGCAGATTTAGCAGAGCAAGCAGTTTCCCCATATAAAAGGTCTGTCTATAAGAATTACTCAGTTCATCGTTTTTTTTCAAAAAGGGAAACGTCTCATCACACAGTTCAATCAATTCCCGGAATTTAGGCACGCCATAATACTCCTGGGCAAGATGTGCACGAATGCGCAGGTTTTTCGGGTCCTCTTCCAAAACCTTTTTCAGAAGCCCTATATTTCTCTGGTCATGTTTCTGCTTATCTTCCGGGCTGGCAAAAGCATAGCCATAATGATCCACCCAAGAATGAATCAGCTTATAGGGGCCGTGAACAGGATCCAGATACTCATGGATTTTGTCTTGAAAATGCGTATCGGGTGCTATGCGGATCATTCTGGAAACCCACATATCCTGATATCTGTTTCCCTGTCGATCTATGTAATTGCGTTGAATATAGCATGCTTGTCCATATTTCTTATATTCACCGGATCGGAAAAATCCCACTATTTCCGATGTATCTGCAAAATATTCATCATCATCTATATATAGAAACCATTCTCCCTTTGCTTCTCTCAGCCCGGCGTTTCTCGCCTTTGAAAAATCATCGCACCAGACGAACGGCACAATGTGATCCGTATATTCCGCCAGAAGCTCTCTTGTCTGTTCATCACATCCTGTATCTACGATGATCAGTTCGCTGTCCACCTGATCCATAATAGGTTTCAGGGAATCAAGACATTTTTTTGTTTCTTTTCTGCCGGAGCACAGCAGGGAGATAGATAAAACAGGTTTCATAGTATTCTCCTTTATTACAATGTATTTATGGTCAATACTCTTTACAGCCAGTAAGGAATTACTTTTTAAATAAAAATTTTACATAAAAACGGGGAACCGGCAGAGCCGATTCCCCGCTTTCTGTGGCGTTCTTCACAAATCTGTCAGAATGTCACCTGTTCAGCTATTAGCCAAGTAAGGACAGTACGCCCTGGTTGGACTGGTTAGCCTGTGCCAGCATTGCCTGACCAGCCTGAGCCAGAATGTTGTTGTTGGAGTACTGAACCATCTCAGTAGCCATATCGGTGTCACGGATCGCACTCTCGGCGGAGGTGGTGTTCTCTACAACGTTATCCAGGTTGCTGATGGTGTGCTCCAGTCTGTTCTGAACAGCACCAAGAGCAGATCTCTGAGTAGAAACCTTCTGAATTGCTTCAGCGATGGTCTCGATGGCTGCACGTGCATTGGTGTCATCAGTTCCGTCCACTCTCAGTCCATTCACGCCAAGACCCTTAGCGCTCATGGCTGCCAGATTCAGAGAGATCTGGTTGTTGGAGGTAGCGTCTGCGCCTACATGCAGGGACAGTTTCAGGTCGCCGGTGAGAATCTGCTGGCCGGATACAGCTGCAGAGGTCAATTTCACAATGTTGCCAAGTGCATCGTATACGGTAGGAGCGTCCACTCTTGCCACTGTACCGCCTGCGCTGTTGGTTGCAAAGTATCTGGACAGTGCGTTTGCAGAAATCTTGTTGCCGTCCTTGTCATAATAAGCTTCCACTTCGCCTGCTACCTTAGCTGCTTTTGCGTCTGCTGCGGTAATATTAGCGCTCGTCTTGTTAGATGCCACATCAGCCGTAGCTTTGGTAACAGTACCACCGGTGATCGTAAAGGTTGCGATCTTCTCATTGTTGGCGTTCAGGATCTCGAACTTGCCTGCCACTGTACCCTGTACCACAGAATAGTTGTCAGCCAGAGAACCGTTCAGCTGTACGGAGTAACCGGTAACTGCAGTCTTGCCATCCCAGTTGCTGTAAAGGGAAACATTCAGGCCCTGGCTTACCAGACCCTGTGCAACTGCGTTCTGATCTACAGATGCAGCCGTTTCAACAAAGGTAAAGGAAACAGACATTCCAGTGGTGGTATCCCAAATCTTGTTCGTAGAGCCTGCAGTACCCATGGAAACCGTTGCAGCGCTGGCAGAAGTAACCTTATTGTAAGAATATACATACTGCTTAGCAGCAGCGCGATCACCCTTGAGCAGATAAGTCTCGTTGAACTTTGTGGTCTCGGATACACGGTCAATTTCAGTAACCAGCTGGTCGATCTCGTTCTGGATGTAGCTTCTGTCGTTTTCAGACTGAGTGCCGTTAGCTGCCTTAACTGCCAGCTCGTTCATTCTCTGAAGCATATCCTGAACTTCGTTCAGTGCGCCCTCAGCGGTCTGTACTGCGGAAATACCGTCCTGAGCGTTTGCGGAAGCCTGTGTAAGGCCTCTGATCTGCTTTCTCATCTTCTCACTGATGGAAAGGCCTGCTGCATCGTCTGCTGCACGGTTGATCTTGTAACCGGAAGACAGCTTCTCAGTTGACTTAGCCTGAGATGAGGTCGTCAGTCCCAACATTCTGTTGGAGTTCATAGCTGTTAAGTTGTGTTGTACTACCATAAATTTACCTCCTTGTTTTCACTGCGCAAATCCTTTTGCGTCAGTAATGCTATTATGTAATTGTCTCTTAGGAGCTCTCGCCGATCTTCTCAGAAAGAGAATGGCGCCCGCCCTAAAATATAGTAACCAGATGCTTCCGCCCTACCGTCGGGCCCTGACTGATGTGCTTTCACATCCGGTTATTACCGCCTTGCGGTAATGAAATCTGTAAGGCTGATGCAACATTTTGGTCCAATATGTTGCATCCTTGCTTACACTAAGTATATCGGACGGGAAATTTGATTCTTAACCCTTTTTTTGAAAAAATTTGAAATTTTTCTGTTCAAAGCCTTATATCCTTAAAAACCTGGTCCTTTTCTTCCTGATCGATACATAGATAGCGCAGTGTGATTCGATAGGAAGAATGGTTAAAGATACTCATCAACAGCGCAGGCGGCGTTCCCTGCTTCCAAGCATGGTATCCAAACGTCTTGCGCAGGGAGTGGCAGCTGATATGATCCGTCAGTCCCACTTTTTCCGCCGCTCTGCGCACGATCCGGTATGCCTGACAGCGGGACAGGGGCTCGGAGCTTTCACGTGCGCTTGCAAAAATGTAGGCGCTCAGTGCAGGCTTTTCGTTCCTGTAATACATTTTTAGAACGCTCTTCGCCTCTTTATTCAGGAAGATTCTGTTCTCTTTCCCCGTTTTCCTTTCAACAATATAGATATGCTCCCGGATCCTGTTTTGTGCAAATATATCCTCCCACTTTAAGTGCAGCAGATCGTTAATCCGCAGAGCGGTATTTAACCCTAGTATGATCAGTGTATAGTTTCTCAGATTAGGTTCCTGCTGTAAATAGTAATTTTTAAAATGGTGCAGGGTCTTCAGGTCTTTGATGGGTTGTGTCGTACTCATATTCAGAGCTCCTTTCTTCAGAATATCTATTAGGAATAACACAGATTTTTACAACTTGCAACATATTGGACCAAAAGGTTGCTCTGATCTTACAGCCTATTTGCCGCACAGCGGTAATAACCGGATGTGAAAGCACATCAGTCAGGGCCCGACGGTAGGGCGGAAGCATCTGGTTACTATATTTTAGCATTACTGACGCAAAAGGATTTGCGCAGTGAAAACAAGGAGGTAAATTTATGGTAGTACAACACAACTTAACAGCTATGAACTCCAACAGAATGTTGGGACTGACAACTGCATCTCAGGCTCAATCCACCGAGAAGCTGTCTTCCGGCTACAAGATCAACCGTGCAGCAGACGACGCAGCAGGTCTGGCAATCAGCGAAAAGATGAGAAAGCAGATCAGAGGCCTTACACAGGCTTCCGCAAACGCTCAGGACGGTATCTCCGCAGTACAGACCGCCGAGGGCGCTTTGGCTGAAGTTGAGGAAATGCTTCAGAGAATGAACGAGCTGGCAGTGAAAGCCGCTAACGGACCGGAGTCTGAAAACGACAAGAGCTACATCCAGGATGAGATCGATCAGCTGGTTACCGAGATCGACCGTGTTGCCGAGACCACCAAGTTCAATGAGACCTATCTGCTCAAGGGTGACAGCAGCGCTCCCAAGCAGGTCGCATATCAGTACAAGCAGATTGCAGGAAGCACCACTTCGGCAAGCGTATCCATGGGCGGCACCGCAGCAGCAGGCGTGATCAAGGACGTTACCACCGGCATTACCGTTACTGTTACTTTCTCCGCTACAGCATCCTCCGTTGACCAGAATGATATTGCAAGGGGACTGGTAAGCCAGGGTATCAACGTATCCCTGTACAGCCAGTGGGACGGAAAGGCTGCTACCAGCGGTTACAGCATCCAGCTGAACGGCTCTATGGCAGATAACTACTCCGTGGCACAGGGCACTTCTGCAGGCCATTATGACATTCTGAATGCACAGGGCAAGAAAGTGGCTTCGTTTACAGTTACCGGCGGTACCGTGGCAGTGGCAAATGCAGACAGCCAGCGCAATGTTACCAGCGCTATCATCACAGCGGCTGAGGGCAGAGCAGCTAAAGTTGCAGGCGAAGTGGAAGCTTACTATGACAAGGACGGCAACAAGATCGCCGCGAACGCACTGTCCAGATACTTCACCACTAATACTTCTGGCTCTGTTGTGGCAAGAGTAGATGCTCCTACCGTATACGATGCTCTGGGGAATGTAGTGAAGCTGAGCTCCGCAGCAGTAGAAGGCCAGAAAGTTCTGACCGGAAACCTGAAAGTGAAACTTCATGTAGGCGCTGACGCTACTTCCAACAACCAGATTGTCATGGATCTTGCAGCAATGAGCGCAAAGGGACTTGGCATCAACGGGCTGAGAGTTGACGGCATGGATGACACCAATGCACGTGCAGCAATCGAGACCATCAGTGAGGCGTTGCAGAAAGTCTCTACTCAGAGAGCTTCACTGGGTGCTGTTCAGAACAGACTTCAGCACACCATCAACAACCTGGATAACGTTGTAGAGAACACCACCTCCGCAGAGAGTCAGATCCGTGATACCGATATGGCTACTGAGATGGTTCAGTACTCCAACAACAATATCCTGTCCCAGGCCGGTCAGGCAATGCTGGCTCAGGCGAACCAGACCAACCAGGGCGTACTGTCCTTACTTGGCTAATAGCTGAATCGTGACTTTCTAAGATTATCGAAGAATGCCACAGAAAGCGGGGAATCGGCTCTGCCGGTTCCCCGTTTTTATATAATATTTTTATTTAAAAAGAAGTAATTCCTTACTGGCTGTAAAGAGTATTGACCGTAAATACATTGTAATAAAGGAGAATACTATGAAACCTGTTTTATCTATCTCCCTGCTGTGCTCCGGCAGAAAAGAAACAAAAAAATGTCTTGATTCCCTGAAACCTATTATGGATCAGGTGGACAGCGAACTGATCATCGTAGATACAGGATGTGATGAACAGACAAGAGAGCTTCTGGCGGAATATACGGATCACATTGTGCCGTTCGTCTGGTGCGATGATTTTTCAAAGGCGAGAAACGCCGGGCTGAGAGAAGCAAAGGGAGAATGGTTTCTATATATAGATGATGATGAATATTTTGCAGATACATCGGAAATAGTGGGATTTTTCCGGTCAGGCGAGTACAGGAAGTATGGACAGGCATGCTATCTGCAGAGAAATCATCTGGATCTTACTGGACAGCGGTATCAGGATATGTGGGTGTCCCGGATGATAAAGCTGTCAAAGGATACGCATTTCACGGATAAGATTCATGAATATCTCGCTCCGATCCGAGGCGAAAATAAGCTGCTTCATAACTGGGTGGAACATTACGGATATGTGTTTGCCTCACCGGAGGAGAAAAAGCGCCACGATCAGAGAAATGCGGCTCTCCTGACCGGATGCCTGGAGGAAGATCCGGGCAATCTCCGAATCCGCGCTCATTTGGCTCAAGAATACATGGGACATCCTGACTATGTAAACATGGAAAGGATCTGCAGGGAGTCTCTTGAGCGAATCCAAAATCAAAAGGATTCCCTGCACAACAGTTACCGGCAGACTTTCTATATGGGACTGCTGCTGGCGCTCTTAAATCTTGGGAAATTTGACGAGGCAAAGGAATTCTTTGAGACTGCCATACAGGACAAGACTATGGACGAGCTGGGGCGTGCGGGTATGAGCGGCATAGCTTCGGAAATCTATTACAGGCAGGGCGATTACGAAACCTGTGATAAGTGCTGCCTGGAGTATATCCGTATCTATAACGGGAAAAACGGACAGATGGACAAAGTCCCCTACAGCCCCGTTTTTGTACAGAGTATTTTCTACCGTTCTAACCGTAACAATGTTTTTTCTATGTATATGGCGAGCCGTGTGTGTCAGAAAGAAACTGATGCTCTGAAGAAGTATTTCTGGGAGATGTGCTGGGATGAGGAAAATTTTTCCATCTATGGGAACCTGATCCCGGATATTGTGGAGGCACTGGCGGAAATCCCCTGTGACGATGAACTGATTCCTATAGCAAGAAAACTGATGGAGGATGCAAGAGTACAGGAACTGACCATTAACGCTATTAAGAAGACTGTAGAGAAAAAGGGAGAGGAAGCGCTCCGCTCCCTGGCAGGCATTTTCGGACAGGCGGAGGGACAGCATTACTATATATGGTATCTGAAAGTGTTTGCAGCAGCGCAGGCAGGTTCAAAAGAGCAGCTAGAAGAAGCATACGGCATGCTCTTTCAGAAAGTGGTTGACTGCCTGGAACTGGAAGACAGGGTATTTAAGCTTGCGGATGAAAATCATCTGGATCTGAACCGGATCTTTGCAGGAATCCCCTTTGACCAGTGGAGGGATGGAGTGGATTCTTTCTGCCAGAAGAATCCACTGGATAAAGTCAGGGCAAAGAAAGCATATCTGGATAGGCTCTGCAATGCCGGTGAGATCCGATATGATTATTTTGATTTAAAGGTATCAGAGGTAGAGGCCGTGGTGACTGCCGCGGAATTCGGATATCAGCAGATCCGAAAGAAGATGCAGATCTTCAGTGACAAGAGTCTTCTTTTTTATAGAAGATTTTATCTGCCGGAGGCTTTTGAGGGAGAGATGGAAATGCTGCCGGCGTCCTGCCGTGCCGCTGTTGTACTGCATCGGGCCCTGAAAGCTGCAGATGCGGGGGACATTGCCCAATTCCGTCAGGAGATCACAAAAGCGATCGGCCTGTTCGGGCCTCTGAACGAGGGTATTAAAAATTTCGGAAAGCAATTTGCGGATTGGCAAGAAGCTCAGCTGAAAAAAGACAGCGGGGCGGAAAGTGCGGCTCAGGAGATGCAGGTCCTTGCACGCCAGGTGAAAGCTCAAATCCGGCATTTTATAGAACAGGGAGAAAAGAAGACCGCTGCGGGAGTTTTGCAGCAGTTGAAATCTTTGACACCAGATGACCCGGAAATAAGCGAATTGGAAGAGCTATGCGGGGAGACATGTCTTTTCTTTTAAAAGAAGCGCGGGCTTGAGTGTAGTTTGCATTCTGGTATCTGCATTTATTTTTGTGGCATTGATGTAAATTTCCGTATTTTGAGAGAAACTCTGGGTTTGGGGAGCTTATTGCATTATGGTCGCGGCGGTGGTAGAATAATTATGCAGATAGCGATTGATTCAAAATTTGTGGAGGAATGCTCCGTCAGTATGATGCAGGGAGGGCTGGAGTGTGGATTCATCTGAACAGAAGAAGACAACAGCCGCACCGGAAAGGGAAACAGCCGTATCGGTGCCCAGTGAAATTGCACAGAACTTAAAAGTGGCCGATGAGAACGACACTTTTAAATATGATGAGTCAGCGAGGAACATTGTAGCTCAGAAGTCGGTCCTGGCATATATCTTAAAGAGCGCACTTGACGAGTATGGGGCGTACACGGTGCAGGAGATAGCGGAAAGGTTCATCGAGGGCGAGCCGGAGCTGAGAAAGATCGCAGTCCACCAGGACCATCCGGACAGGCATGACGATTCCGGCATGATGAGCGGAGATGACAAAATAGAGGGTGAACCTACTGCAGACAAGTCACAGAGGGACGGCACAGTTTATTTTGATATCCGTTTCACCGCGGTTCTTCCGTCTGACGGCGATCGGATCGAAATCTTGATAAACTGCGAAATTCAAAATAATGACACGCCAGGTTATCCGATCCCGAAGCGGGGCATCTATTATACGGCCAGAATGATTTCCTCTCAGCGGGGCACAATATTCAAAGATCAAGAGTACGGGAAGATCAAGAAATGCGTGAGCATCTGGCTGTGTGAAGATACGGCAGACATTCGCTCCGACACTATCAACAGATATGCTTTCACGGAGGAGTGCCTGAGAGGGGATTTCCAGGAGAAGAAGAAAGACTATGATCTGATGACGGTCGTGGTACTGCGGCTGGGCAGCAGGGGAGAAAACAGTGAGGATAATGCGATCCGGCTTTTGAGCAAGATGTTCTCTACAGATCTCAGCTATGAGGATAAGCTGGACGCGCTGCAGAACGAGTTTAAGATCAGTGTGAGCAGGGAAATGAGCGAGGAGGTGCAGAACATGTGCAACTTGAGTATGGGCGTTTATAATAAAGGATATGATTCAGGATATGATTCAGGGTATGGTTCAGGATATGATTCAGGATATGATTCAGGTATTTCTGCAGGTGAGATGAAAAGAGCCAAAGAGACAGCATATGAACTACGGGATATGGGATTACCGGATGAAAAAATTGCGCGGGCAGTCAAGGTCAGCTTGGACACACTGCAGGAGTGGTTTGCCGAACGCGAAGCGATGCTTGTAAAGTAACAGGCAGCGACTTATGCAGGAGCAGAATAAAACAGCTTACATGTCAATATTGTAATATGTTTCACTTAAATGAACAACTAACATCATAAAGCAAAACGGTATCAAGAACCGTGTAATTGGGAAGAGGTTTCGGCCTCTTCCTTTTATTTTGCCATTTATAATTTTAAGCTAACGCCGGCGCCTTGCAACATATTGGACCAAAAAGTTGCATCACCCTTACAGGTTTCATTACCGCAAGGCGGTAATAACCGGATGTGAAAGCACATCAGTCAGGGCCCGACGGTAGGGCGGAAGCATCTGGTTACTATATTTTAGGGCGGGCGCCATTCTCTTTCTGAGAAGATCGGCGAGAGCTCCTAAGAGACAATTACATAATAGCATTACTGACGCAAAAGGATTTGCGCAGTGAAAACAAGGAGGTAAATTTATGGTAGTACAACACAACTTAACAGCTATGAACTCCAACAGAATGTTGGGACTGACAACTGCATCTCAGGCTCAATCCACCGAGAAGCTGTCTTCCGGCTACAAGATCAACCGTGCAGCAGACGACGCAGCAGGTCTGGCAATCAGCGAAAAGATGAGAAAGCAGATCAGAGGCCTTACACAGGCTTCCGCAAACGCTCAGGACGGTATCTCCGCAGTTCAGACCGCTGAAGGCGCACTGACCGAAGTGCACGACATGCTTCAGAGAATGAACGAGCTGGCAGTGAAAGCCGCTAACGGCACCATGTCCGAGAACGACAGAAGCTATGTGCAGAGCGAGATCGATCAGCTGGTTACCGAGATCGATCGTGTTGCAACCACGACCAAATTCAATGAGACCTACCTGTTAAAGGGTAACAACGGCGGTTCCGTTGGATATCTGACCTACGACACAGCTAAGAATGCGCTGGCAAATGCAAACAATACAGATCTTGCTAAGATCGGCGGCACAGTTGGCAGCGTCTACGCTAGTCTTGGCCAACCAAAAGCTGTTGGTTCATACACCGGTACCGGCATTAAAATCGGTAGCACGACTTATGTTTATTGCACCAGTGCAAGCGCAGGCGACATTAAGAAAGCAAACACCGGCAGTGATAAGGTGTTCGGTACTCTGGAAGAGATGATGAACGCCATCAAGTCCGACCTTGGCGAAGACATCAAATCCGTATCCTCCGTTGTAACCGGCGGTGTGCTGCAGTTGAAATTTGAGGCATTTGCTGACCTGAATGACGCTATGGATGTCAGCCTCCATGTGGGTGCCGACTCCTCCGATGACAACAAAATCACCATGAACATCGCTATGATGTCCGCAAGAGGTCTTGGCATTAACGGACTGCAGGTAAGCGGCAGTACCTACGATTTAGCTACCGACGCTATTGATACGATTGCAGAGGCAATTCAGAGAGTATCCACACAGAGATCCGCTCTCGGTGCTATTCAGAACAGACTTGAGCACACCATCAACAACCTGGATAACGTTGTAGAGAACACCACCTCCGCAGAGAGCCAGATCCGTGATACCGAT
>CANRMK010000032.1 GCA_947631715.1 uncultured Acetatifactor sp. | reverse complement strand
GCCGGATCCTCCGTAAAGATAGAGAGCAGGAAATGAGGGAACAAAAGTACCACCAGCCAGGCCGCCATGGTGTAAATGATGCCCAGCGCCGCCGTAAAGCGGATTCCCTGGCGCACTCTGTCATACTGCCTGGCCCCATAGTTATAACCCAGGACAGGCTGGGAGCCGCTGGTGAGCCCCTGTACCGGGAGGGACAGGATCTCCCGCACAGAGTTG
Source organism: uncultured Acetatifactor sp. (assembly GCA_947631715.1). Classification (GTDB taxonomy): domain Bacteria; phylum Bacillota; class Clostridia; order Lachnospirales; family Lachnospiraceae; genus Acetatifactor. The sequence goes on along the minus strand of CANRMK010000032.1, from coordinate 11,595 downwards.
ATCACAGTCATGATCCCCACGAACAGATCTCCGCCGAATATCTTCAGGGTCGCGTTGCACACTACCTGCACCAGGCAGTTGGTCCCCTGCATGATAAAGCCCGACATGCCGAGAGCCATGATCTCCCCGGCCAGCCGCCGTCCCACGCGCAGATTTTTCCGCTGCAGCCTTAACAGCGCTCTCTTTCCCGTCAAGAACCGCAGGACCCAGATACAGGACACCATCTGGCTCAGCACAGTGGCGAGAGCGGCGCCGCTCACTCCCATATGGAAGCCGAAAATGAACACCGGGTCCAGGATCAGGTTCAGGACCGCCCCGATCAGGGTAGTCAGCATTCCCGTCCTGGGGAAGCCCTGGGCGCTGATAAATCCGTTCAGTCCCGTGGACAGCATGGAAAAGGCCGTACCGAACAGATAGATCTTAAGGTAAGCGTCTGCGTACACATAGGAATCATCGCTGGCCCCAAAGAGATACAGCACCGGCTTTCGGAAAAAATAGCAGAGAAAGAACATGATCACTGACGTTCCCAGAAGCAGGGAAAAGGTATTTCCCAGGATCTTCTCCGCCCGCTCCTTTGCCCCGGCGCCTCTGGCAATAGAGAACAGCGGGGTGCCGCCGGTTCCGAAGAGATTGGTAAAAGCGGCGATCAATGTAATCAGCGGGAACGAAAGGCCGATGCCGGTCAGCGCAAGGCTGTCCGCTCCCGGCAGATGGCCGATATATACCCGGTCCACCACATTGTACAAAAGCTGGACGAGCTGCGCCAGAATCAGCGGTATGGCCTGGGAAACAATATTCTTCCAGACCTTTCCTTTTGAAAAATCGTTCGTCAAATTCATCGCCTCCTGCAGGATCTACAGAGCAGTGCAGATCAAATGCCCGCCGATATTATATCATAGTTATAAGTATTTTGTCATTCGATTAAAATTTTACAAAAAATGATAAAAAAATTGCCAATTTTATATTAATTGCATACTTAACTTTGAAATACTATCTTCAAAAAGCGACATATTTATTATATACTTTTTTTATTGGTACGTTTCACTTAACCTTATGCTTATGTGGAGGAATTGACTATGCGAAAGAACTACGAAGAATTTGACAACCTGGGAGCCCAGATCAAGGAGCTCCGCATCCAGATGAAGCTGACTCAGGCGGAGGTGGCCGAAGCGCTGAATGTGACCCCCGGTTATATCAGCAATGTGGAGAACAACCGCACGGCTATGTCCCTGCGCATTCTGATGTATTACGCAAAGCTGATGAACATTTCCCTGGATTCCCTGATCGGCCGGGTGGAGCCCGAGTACAGGCCTACCGCTCTCGACAACGAGCTTCTGGAGCTGATCTCCAAGATGAACGACAAGGATAAGACAAAGCTGATCAAGACCTTAAAGATCTGGAAAGCCTGAGCTTCCCAGGCATTCCGCTCCCTATTTTGCCAGTTCGTAATACAGTCCCTTTTTCGCCATCAGCTGTTCATGGGTCCCCTCCTCCGCGATTCCTTTGTTGCTGATATACAGGATACGGTCGGAGTTGCGGATCGTGGACAGCCTGTGCGCCACGATGAATGCCGTCTTATCTTTGATCAGCACGTCCAGCGCTTCCTTGATCAAAAGCTCCGTCTCCGTATCGATGGCGCTGGTGGCCTCGTCCAGAATGACCACAGACGGATTTTTCAGAACGATACGCGCAAAGCTGATCAGCTGCTTTTCTCCGGCTGAGAGCCCCGCGCCGCGCTCCTCCAGCACATGCCCGTATCCGCCGTTCAATCTCCGGATAAATCTGTCCGCAAAAATGATCTCTGCGGCTTTCATGCACTCTTCGTCCGTGGCGTCCCGCTTTCCATACCGGATATTGTCCAGCACGGTCCCTTTAAAGATAAAGGGATCCTGCATCAATACGCCCACCTCCCGGCGCAGGGAGTACAGATCCGCATCCCGCACATCCACGCCGTCAATGGTGACGCTGCCCTCTTTCACATCGTAAAATCTGGTGAGCATATTGATGATCGTCGTCTTTCCCGCGCCTGTAGGCCCCACAAGGGCGATGGTCTCCCCGGGCCTTACATGAAGGTCAAAATGCTCCAGGATATTGACGCCCTCCTCATAGGCGAACGTAACGTTGTTGAAATCCACTCTTCCCCTTATATCCTTTAATATGACCGCATTTTCCTTATCCTGTATCCCCAGGGGATAGTCGATGGTCTCAAAGACCTGCTCCAAGTTGGAGCTTACCTGGGCCAGCTCCTGGATAATGGTGGAAAGCTGCGACAGCGGATCCTGAAAGGAGCTCATATACGTGGTGAACGTGATCACGACTCCGGCGGTGATCAGGTCGTTCCCTCCCAGGATCAGCGCCAGGGCCACCCCGTAAATGCACAGGGTCCCTACATGCCAGAAAGCCATTACCACAGGCTGGTTCAGCCGGGAGCGCTTCACGATCGTCCACCACATGTTGACGCTCTCTTCATGGACGCTTTTGTATGTCTCCTTGTTGATGGCGATACGGTTGTAATTCTTCACGATCTGCTCGCCCATAATGGATTCCACCAGAAATGCAGTGCGGTTGGAATTCTTGAACCGGTGCAGCGTATACAGCCTGCGCAGGGCCGACCTGAGCAGGAACACGATCGTCATCATGGGCACGATGGCCGCAAATACGATCAGCGTCAGCGCAGGGCTTAAGGAAAGCATGAATACCGTCACGACTACGATCTTCACGATGTAAATGGCGAACATCATCACATAGTTGGAGAAGAAATCCGCCAGCCCGTTGATGTATTCCGTTACCCGGACCACGATCTTGCCGTCCGGCCGGTTGTCAAAATAATCGAAAGGCAGCCGCTGGAGCCGCTCAAAAATATCCGTCCTGATATTGGAGATGATCAACAGTCCCATCTTTCCCATGCTTCTTGACTGGATAAAGGTGGAGAGGATCTCCACGGCCGCCAAGAGCACCAGCCCGGCGCCCAGCAGGGCAAGCTGTCTGTAATTTTTGTCCACCACGACCTCATCCACGATCAGCTTCAGCAGCCTGGGCGGAAAAAGGGACACCACCGATGCCACCAGCATCATTCCCGTGACCAGGATCAGGATCTTCTTATAGGGCAGGATATACTTGACGGTCCGCCCCAGCTGTTTGATATCTATCTTTTTTTCGATCTTTTCATCTTCAAAGAAAGTATTCCTGTTAGCCATGGTACGCACCTCCTCTGTCCGCAGATCCCCTCCCCGGGCCCTGCCCGGCCGTGTCCTCCGATACCGCAAGGCTGTCAAAATCCACCACCGACGCCTGCTGCTCCTGCTGGACGCTGTATACGTGCGCAAAGCTCCCTCCCAGTTCCATCAGCTCCTGGAAAGTCCCCCTCTCCGCGATCTGGCCGTCGCGCATGTAGAGGATCTCGTCACAGTTTACCACGGAAGAGAATCTGTGCGCGGTGATGATCACCGTCTTCTCCCGGAAGTTCTCCTCAATGTTCTTTAACAGAAGACGTTCTGTATTGACATCCAGCGCACTGGTGGAATCGTCCAGGATAAATACGGGAGCGTTCTTGTGGAATGCCCTGGCGATGGACACTCTCTGCTTCTGTCCGCCGGAAATGCCCAGCCCCCGCTCGCCCACAATGGTCTTGTAACGGTCTGCCAGCGCATCGATGAACTTATCCGCCTGGGCATAGGCGGCCGCCTTTGTGACCATGCGCTCGTCAATATCGGAACGGCTGTAGGCAATATTGGACTCTATGGTGTTGGAGAACAGGAAGACGTCCTGAAATACATAGGAATACATCCTGCGCAGATTCTCCAGGCTGAACTCCTTGATGTCATGGCCGTCGATGGTGATGGCGCCCCCTGTGATATCCCGGGTGCGCACCAGCGCTTTCAACAGAACGCTCTTTCCGGAACCGGTCTCCCCCACAATACCGATCTTTTTGCCATAGGGGATGCTCACATTAATATTTTTCAGGATTTCCTGGCCGTCGATCTGCATAGATACATTTTTCAGCTCGATATCCGGCGCGTCAGACCGCAGATCCGGCTCCTTATTGTCGGGGACACTGCTTTCCTTTTCCATGAAGCTCTTTAGCTCCAGTCCCGCTATGGTCTGCTGCTGCATGTTGAAAATATGGTTGTTCAGGTTCGTGATATTGTTCATAATGCGCAGCACATAGGTGGACGAGGACAGAATATAGCCCACGGTCATGTACCCTTTGATCACCAGAATGGCTCCGATCACAATGGTTCCGATATATGCGATCTGCTTGATGGAGTTGAATGTCAGGTCAAATCCGGAGGAGAGCCAGATCTGCTTCATTCGTGCGTCCATCAGGTTCTGATTGCAGACTTCAAATTTTTCCTTTTCCAGCTCTTCGTTCGTAAAGGAGCGGACAATGCGCACTGCGGCAATGTTTTCCTGAGTGGTCAGGTTCATTTCGGCCCCTCTGCTCCGGATAGCCTTGAAATTGATCCGGGCCTTTCTCTTAAAGTCGAGCACAGTCTTTACCAGAAAGGGCATCAGGATCAGCGGGATCACAATAAAGGAAATGTTGATCCCTGCGATCAGCGCCAAAGTGATGACCAGCATAAAGACAGCGTCCAGCAGATAGGGGATCCTGTGGGCGAACAGTTCCTTGAACATAATGGTATCGCCGTTCAAGATCTGCAGAAGCTCGCCGGAGTTGTAATCCGCAATGGTGGCGGAATCCAGTTCCATCAGCTTGTCATAGGTCCCGTACCTGAGCTCCGTCTCCAGCTTCAGGCCGATCCATTCCTGCATCAGATCCCGAATGTAGATGAACACGATCCGCAGGGCGATCAACAGGCCATAGACTGCGGCCACGGACCAGAACAGCTCCATGGTATGTACTTCCCCGTACTTTCCCGACAAAAGAAAGCCAAAGATCCCGCCGCTGCCCTCGGACACCTGACCCTTTTGGATCACAAAATCGATCAAAAGGCCTGTCAGAAGCGGGAGCAGAAGCTCCGCCAAAATGCCGAGCAGGCTCAAGAGCTCTGCCAGCACTGCAAGCGGCATACTTTTCTTAAAGAACCGATAGCCGAACTTTAACGTTTCCATGGTAGTTTCTTCTCCCCGCACTATCTCCGTGCTCTTGCTCTGCGGACCCGGCTTCTGCCGTCCGGGCAGGACGGCGCCCGCGATTTCTGCTACAAGTATAGTCCACCGCTTTCATTCGTGCTATTAAAAATTTAATCTTTATTGCAAAAATCAGTAGATTTTTGTCCGCCTGCTTTTGTTTCCCCTTGCGCCCCTGCTTAAAATCTTCTATAATGAACCATAATTGACCATGCGGGAATGCGGCCGCGCCCCTCCCGCCGTCCACAAAAACATTAAAGGAAACCGACACCATCATGATTATAGAAGAGATCCGCACCATTGACGAGCTCCTGCGTTTTGTCAGCGTCCTGCATCAAAAGCACGATCTTAGGCTTTGGTACCGGGGAGAGGAAAACGCGGAGATGGACCTGATCCCCTCCATTCAGCGGAGTCAGAAGAGGATCGATTCCGAACGTTACATCACAAACGATTTTTATATGCGCGCCAAACAGATCCTGCAGAACGCGCCGGAAAAGCACAACTATGCGGCCTGGGTATCCCTGATGCAGCATTACGGTCTTCCCACAAGGATGCTGGACTGGAGCCAGTCTCCCCTGATCGCATCTTTCTTTGCCACAGAGACCTACATGGACACCTCCGACAAGGACGCCGGTATCTGGGTGCTGCTGCCGGATATCCTGAACGAACAGGAGGGCTTCGGACGCTGCATCTACCCCATCGACGCGGACACCAGCCAGGAAATGCTGCTGCCGGCCTTTAAGCATTCCCACCACAACCCCGCCCTCAACGACAAGATCCTGGCCTGTCATTCCACGGAGAACAATCTGCGCATGTACTACCAGCAGGCAAGCTTCACGATCCACAACTCCATGCGCCGCCTGGAAGACATCTGTGATGAAAATACCCTGTACAAGATCGTGATCCCCCGGGACAGGAAAAAATACTTTATCGACAGCCTGCATGTGCTGGGCATTACGGAAAGCTTTATTTATCCCGATCTGGATCATATCTCCAGCGACCTGAAGCGTTCTTATAATATATGATGTTGCACCGTCCCTTGGGACAGAATGGGAGGAAGTATGAAAATCACACTGGAACATGTGACCAAGAAATTTCCGGGCCGCGGCAGGAAAAGGCACGAGGAGGTCACTGCCGTAAGCGGCTTTGACTTTGAATTTCCCGACGGGAAGCTGGTGGGGCTTTTGGGGCCCTCCGGCTGCGGCAAGAGCACTACGCTAAATCTGATCTGCGGTCTGATCAGGCCCACAGAGGGGCGGATCCGCTTCGGGAACGACGATGTCACCGAACTTGCGCCGGAACACCGGGGCGTGGGAATGGTCTTTCAGAACTATGCCCTCTACCCCCACCTTACAGTCAAAAAGAACATCATGTTCCCGCTGGAGAATCTAAAGGGCGAACAGAAGCTCTCCAGGGCCGGCATGGAGGAACGCGCTCTTGAGGCGGCAAGGCTGGTGCAGATCGAGCCGCTCATGGACCGCAGGCCCGGGGAACTGTCCGGCGGCCAGCAGCAGCGGGTAGCCATTGCCAGAGCTTTGGTGAAGATGCCCCGGGTGCTTTTGCTGGACGAACCCCTCTCCAACCTGGACGCCCGCCTGAGACTGCAGACCCGGGAGGAGATCCGGCGGATCCAGAAGCAGACCGGGATCACCACCGTCTTCGTCACTCACGATCAGGACGAGGCCATGAGCATCTCCGATCTCATCGTTGTCATGAAAGACGGTGTGGTCCAGCAGACCGGCAGGCCCCAGGATGTCTATGACGATCCCGTGAACCTTTTTGTGGCACAGTTCCTTGGGACGCCGCCCATCAACGTTTTCCGCGGAAGCGTCAGACAGGGGCAGCTCTGCATCGGCGATGCGCCGGTCCTTCCCATACAGGGCGTCCCGGATCAGGAGGTCATTGCAGGCATCCGGCCCGAGGGCTTTGTGCCGGACGGATCCGGGCCCTTGTGCTGTAAGCTGGACCGCGTTGAGGTCATGGGCAGGGATATAAGCGTCATCTCCTCCCATGAATGCTGCCAGGCCCCTGCCCTGCGCTCCATCATCCATTCAGAGCTGTGCGTGGACCTTAACTCGGACACTGTCCGATTCAGCCTAAAGCCCGACAAGGTCTTTCTTTTCCAAAGTAAGACACAGGAGCGGATCCGCTTTGAGGCAGCCGGCACACAGTAAGGCCGCCTGCGCAGGAAAGGAGAAAACTGCCAATGGAAAAACAGAACCTGAAAGGATGGCTGTATCTGCTTCCGGCATTCCTGTTTCTGGGAGCATTTATGATCTATCCCCTGATCGATGTATTCGTCTATTCCTTTGAGGAGGGATACAATTCCGCCTCTCAGACCTTTTTCGGCACCGGCCTGTATAACTACTCTTACGTCCTGCATGATCCCTACTTCCTGCAGGCGGTCAAGAATACCTTTATCCTGGTGGTCATTACGGTCCCTCTCTCCACCGGCCTGGCGCTGCTCATCTCCCTGGCGCTCAGCTCCATAAAGCCTCTGCGGGAGCTGTTCCAGACCGTATATTTTCTGCCCTATGTGACCAATACACTGGCTGTGGGGCTGGTATTCATGATCCTGTTCAAAAAGACGGCCTACTCCGACGGACTGGTAAATCTCCTGCTCCTCCGGTTCGGCCAGGGCCCTGTGGATTTTATCGACGGCCCCTACTGGGCCAAGATGTTCGTACTGTGTTTTTATACCATATGGGTGGTGATGCCCTTTAAGATCCTGATCCTGACCAGCGCCCTGGCCTCCGTTGACCGGGTCTATTACAATGCGGCCCGGGTGGACGGCACCTCCCGCTTCAGGATCTTCACAAAGATCACTCTGCCCATGATATCCCCCATGGTCTTTTACCTGATCATCACAGGCTTTATCGGTGCTTTCAAGGCCTACAGCGATGCGGTGGCGCTGTTCGGCACCAACCTGAACGCGGCGCAGATGAACACTATCGTGGGGTATGTGTATGATATGCTCTATGGTGACAGCGGCGGCTATCCCTCCTATGCGTCTGCGGCGGCTGTTATTTTGTTCGCCATCGTCCTGACCATCACCTGCATCAATCTCCTGGTCAGCAGAAAGCATGTGCACTACACCTGACCTACAAGGGCCGGCCCTATGGCCCCCTGAGATTTTCACCTGCCGCAGTCGTTATGTTATGTCCGTCTGAAATGGAGGTTCCTATGGAAAAGCAGATCAATTACAAAAAAATACAGAAAGAAACAGAATTGGGCTCCCACGTGCTTCATGTGCTGATCTATCTGTTTTTGATTTTCTGGGGGCTGATCGTACTGTTTCCCTTTTACTGGATGGTGCTGACCTCGGTCAAAAGCTACAGCTCCTATAACGCAGAATATGTGCCCTCCTTTTTTACACTGTCGCCCACACTGCAGAACTATGCGGACGCCTTTACCAGCGTGCCCCTGGGCCGGTATCTGCTGAACACGCTGCTCTTTACCGTGATCACTACCGCGCTGATGCTGGCGGTGATCGTCCTTGCAGCTTTCGCATTTGCCCGCCTGGATTTCAGGGGAAAGGATCTGGCCTTTACGCTGTTCCTCTCCCTGATGATGATTCCCACGGAGCTTGTGGTCATCACCAATTTCACCACGGTCACCGACCTGGGCCTGCGCAACACATTCACCGGCCTGATCCTGCCCTCCGTGACCTCTGTGTTCTATATTTACCTGCTGCGGGAAAATTTCGCACAGATCCCCGATGAACTGTACTATGCCGCCAAGGTTGACGGCACGCCGGACCTGCGGTATTTGAGAAAGGTCATGCTGCCTATCTGCCGTCCCACCCTGGTCACCATTGTCATCTTAAAGGTGATCGAGTGCTGGAACTCGTATGTATGGCCCCGTCTGATCACCGACGATCCCAATTACTATCTGGTGTCCAACGGCATTCAGGAAATACGGGAAAACGGCTTCGGACGCGAAAATATTCCCGCCATGATGGCCGCGGTAGTAGTGATTTCCGTTCCCCTGATCCTCCTGTTCCTGGTGTTCCGTAAAAAGGTGATGGAGGGCGTTGCAAGAGGAGGTATGAAAGGATGATTAGAAAAAGACTAAGGTATACCCTGGCCGCTTTGGCCGCTCTTATCTGCACACTGGCGCTCACAGGCTGCCACGGCTCCAGAGGGCTTGCAGAATTCAGCGTGCCGGAGGAATTTGACGCCTCCCGCAGCTATGAGATCACATTCTGGGCCAAGAACGATACCAACAAGACCCAGACTGACATTTACAAACAGGCTATCGCCGGATTTCAGGAGCTCTACCCCAACATTACGGTAAATCTGCGGCTGTATACGGACTATGGCAGGATCTATAACGATGTGATCACCAACATTGCCACAAACACCACCCCCAACGTATGCATTACCTACCCTGACCACATTGCCACCTACCTGACAGGCATCAACACTGTGGCGCCGCTGGACGATCTTTTCCGCGATGAGAAATATGGGCTGGGCGGCAGCGAAGTGCGCTTTTCCGCCCCCGCCCTTTCGGAGATCATTCCCCAGTTCCTGGAGGAATGCTCCTTTGACGGCCATTATTATGCCGTCCCCTACATGCGCTCCACGGAAGCCTGCTATGTCAACAAGACCTATGTGGAGGCCCTGGGATATACGCTGCCCGATACTCTGACCTGGGATTTCATCTGGGAGGTGGCGGACGCGGCTGCCGCTCAGGACAGCAGCGGAAATTATCTTCTCAACGGACAGAAGGTGATGATCCCTTTTCTCTATAAATCAACGGACAATATGATGATCCAGATGTTAAAGCAGAAAGAGGCGGGATATTCCACAGCAGAGGGAGAGATCCTGCTCTTTAACGATACCTCCAGAGAGCTCCTGGAAACCATTGCGGAGCATACAGAGAAAGGCTCTTTCTCCACCTTTAAGATTTCCAGCTATCCGGCTAATTTCCTGAACGCCGGCCAGTGCGTTTTCGCCATCGACTCTACCGCAGGCGCCACATGGATGGGCACAGACGCCCCCCTTGTGGATATCAGCGAAGATGCCATCGTTGACTTTGAGACTGCCGTAATGCCCGTTCCCCAGTTCGATCCCCAGCACCCCCAGATGATCTCACAGGGCCCCTCCGTCTGCATCTTCAATAAGGAGGATCCCCAGGAGGTACTGGCGTCCTGGCTGTTTACCCAGTATCTTCTGACGAACGATGTGCAGATCGCCTACGCCGAGACGGAAGGGTATGTGCCTGTGACCTCCAGGGCTCAGAGCTCCGCAGAGTACCAGGACTATCTCTCACGGTGCGGAGAAGATAACGACCATTATTACGATGTGAAGATCAAGGCCACACAGCTGCTTTTGAACAATGTGGACAATACCTTTGTGACGCCTGTGTTCAACGGTTCCGCCTCCCTAAGGGATGCCGCGGGACAGCTGATCGAAAATGTGGTCAAATCCATCCGGCGGCACGAAACGGTGGACGATGCCTATATGGACAGTCTCTTTGAGGATGTCACTTCACTCTACCGGCTGGATCAGCGCAGCAGCTCCGCCGGGGGACGCAGGGAACTGGGATCGCTGCCCGCCACCGCCGTATTTCTCATTGCATTGCTCTGCGCCGCCTGGGTCCTGATCCTGATCTATTTGGGAGCGGGATTCCTACGAAAGAACATAATTTTGAGAAAAAAGAAATAACCCATTGATTTATTGAGAGTTTCATGTATAATAACATTGTTTCTGTCAACCTGATCACTATTTTCAGAAAAGAGGAGAACCTATGAAAAAATCTGTAATTGCAGCTTTGGTACTTTCCCTTGCTTTCGCATTCACCGGCTGCGGCGATTCCCAAACTGCCGGCGGCAGCAGTGCGGAGCAGGCACAGGACGTAAAGTCCGAGGGCGTTATGACCTATGCCGACTACACTGCAGCGGATCTGGACAGCCAGGTCGTAGTGGAGACCTATGTTCAGGCGAAGCAGTCATGGTGGGAGGACAAAGCCACCCTTTACACACAGGATAAGGACGGCGCATATTTCATCTATGAAATGGCCTGCTCCGAAGAGGATTACGCAAAACTGACGCCCGGCACCAAGATCAAGGTGACCGGATATAAGTCCGAGTGGTCCGGCGAGGTGGAGATCACCGACGCTTCCTTTGAGATCGAGGAGGGCACATATGTAGCTTCCGCCCTTGACGTGACCGACAAGCTGGGCACCGATGACCTGATCAATTATCAGAACCAGTTCGTATCCTTTAAGGGTATGACCGTTGAGCCCGCGGATGACAGCGGCGCAGCCTTTCTGTACAAGTGGGACGGTTCCGGCGAAGAGGGCGATGATCTGTACTTTAACGTCTCCCTGAACGGCAGCACTTATACTTTCACCGTGGAGTCCTATCTCTGCGACAATACCACCGATGTGTATGCAGCCGTAAAAAATCTGCAGGTGGGTGACGTGATCGATATGGAGGGCTTCCTGTACTGGTATGAGGGCGTAAATCCTCACATTACCTCCGTAACGGCAGCACAGTAA
>CANRMK010000031.1 GCA_947631715.1 uncultured Acetatifactor sp. | reverse complement strand
ATCGAGATCCCGGCTGATGTAAAGAGTGCGGAGGCGCCGTTGATCCTCTCTGATTTTATCAGGAAAGGTAAGCGGGAGCTTGATAATATGTGGAGCCTGCGCTGGGTGCAGGGACGGGTGACCCCGCCAGAACGCCAGAACATCGGGCAGGTGCTGAAGAACAATGGCATGAAGTTCTACAGTGAGTTCCCGCTTTTGCTGAAGAACCAAGGCCGAAGCTGTCAGGATGAATGTTATATTGTACAAATAAAATAATGGCGTAAGCTGGATAATAGCTTATACATGACAGCAGCTGTCATTCCGTTTGATAAGCTGGAGAGCTTCTTTACAGAATATCTGAAGTGAAATATGGTCGGGCGCTGATCGTTCAAGATCAGCGCCCGATTTATGACGCGGAGGTCTTTTTTTGGCAGAAGAACACAGAACGAAAGATGACGACAGTAATGAAAAGGGACTGGTAATGTCGGTTTTATGAATTTCGGAGAAAAGTTATCCATTATGCAATTTGTACCGGATAACGCATGAAAATTTTGTTGATATCACCAATGTTTTGTTGTATAATAATGTCATATTACAAAATAACAAAAGGTACATTTTTTGACGTATAGGATATGCAATTAAAACGCATTCGATTTTGACGAGCATATCATATGGGTATATTTACCGTAGTACAAATGGAAAATCAGGAAGGAAATCAACGGATGGAGAAAAAAATCAATATTGTTCAAAAAGGGCTCAGCTGGAAAGACAAAAACCATGTGGAAATCAACATAAAGGAAGTGGCTCACCCCGTGGATAAAGCATTGGTCAAGGCATTGGAAATTGCCCATGTGAATGAACTTTTGAAAGAACCGCTAAATCAGCTGGTATCTGCAAATTATGGTGCGACACTGGCAAATGGAATTGTTTTGGATGAAAAAAACTTTCCGGATTTGTACGGATTGCTGAGATCAACTGCGGAACGCCTGGGAATTAAGGTCCCGTATACCGTCATCAGCAATGAAATAAGCGGAATCAATGCGTTTGCGACAGGCACGGACGAGGAACCGTTCATTGTCATCAGCAACCTTGCGCCGAAACTTCTTGGCAAAGAAGAGCTTCAATTCATCATAGCCCATGAATGCGGGCATATTGCAATGAAACATATGGTATATCATACCGCAGGCTCTTTGGCAAAAGAGATGGGCGGGTATCTCCCAGTAATTGGGCCGGTATTGTCCAATGTGGCGGTTTTTCCGTTGAACTGTTGGAACAGATGTTCAGAGGTTACGGCAGACCGTATCGGTCTGATCGTCTGCGGGGACTTATACAAGTCACAGATGGCATTGATCAAAATTGTCGGTGGATATACGGATGTGGAAGGAGTGGACATTCAACATTATATTACACAGGGCAGGAGTATTCAGAATAAGCAGGTTCTGGGAAAAATAAGTGAATATTTCCAAAGCCATCCGATGATTCATAAGAGACTGAAAGCATTAGCGTATTTTGCTGATTCAGAGCTTTACTATAAGGTAACAAAAAAGACTCCACAGGAAGGCAGGAAATTGATGAGCACAGAGCAGCTTAATAAAAAAATTGACGGGCTGCTGAGCGTCCTTTGATCGAAATATTATAAAAAAGGAAAGGGAAAGATATATGGCAGATAACAAGATGGATACCTATATGGCGGCTGCGGAAAGGTATGGGATGCAGGATGTCATAGAACTGGCGGAAAGCCGAAGGAAAGCAATGGAGAATGCCCCCTTCACGGTGGGACTTGTCGGCGATCATTTTAAGATCGTTCCACTGCTTGCAGAGCTTACAGGAATAACGGAATTGGACGGGATTTCGGCGCGCAGAAGTTTTTTCATGGAAATCGTGGAAGGGGAAGAAACAGCCTGCTTCCATCTGGACGGGCAGGAAGGCGGCAAAATGACATTTCAGGAAATGAAGAATGTTTTAGAAGAGTTCGATTCGCTTGACAGCGAAGAAGAACTGCCCGTGTTTCATGTCCGGCTGACAGTGGCAGGCTGGAAAATAAAGAACGTGCGGCTGCTGGCAATAGGGGCGGAGACTGATTTCCAGAACATACAGTGGCAGGAAGTGGCGTTCCTGATGGATGAATGCTGTATGGTGCTTTCCGCTTCCCGGCTGTTGTCTATGGAGGAACGCAGTCTCATTAGGAAGGGGGAAGTTCCGGTAAACAGTTATATTTTGACCGACATGCAGCAGATCTTGGAGGAAGAAGGGCAAAACGACGTATTGCGCCAGCTTATTTCTTTTATCGGGGGAAATGGCGAAAATGTGGTGCGGGCTGATAAAAGGGAACGCATGCAGGATTTGTGCGCAATATGGGAAAGTAAGAGCAGGGATGTGGACACGGTTGCAAAAAGGCGGCTGGAAACACTGGAAAAAGCCGTATGCAGGCAGCTGGAATGTAATTTGGAAAACATAAAGTCGCTTTATCAGAGCGATGGGAAAAAGATACAGGATATGACCGACCATTTGGCAAAGGCATACGGCGAGCTGCCTTCCTATAAGGAGCGTACTGCCCGCCATATCAGAATGTACTATCTGGAGGAGATGAAGTCAGAACTGGAATCCGAACTGATCCGCTTTCACACAAAGCTCCGTCAGGATCTAAGAACCGGAATTGAAGAGGAAAGTGACATAAAGCAGCTTCAAAATGCGCTTGCAGGTTACATAGTGGGGGAATGGGAAAGCTTTTTGAGCGAAACGCTCAAGACTCGTTTGGAAGATACTGCGCTGCGTGTTGACACTGAAATTGAAAGCTATATCAGCCAAAATATGGAAGCGCTTCTGCGGCAGTATCTTAGCAGGGAAGAATATAGTGATTTAAAAAGCCTTATAGCAGGAAAGTTTGAGGAAAACGGCATTTCCCCGCAGGACGGCAGCATGGAAATGGACGGAAACGGTGTGCTGTTCGACAGCAGCGGAAAGAATGCATTTTCCGGGCTACTGCCAAAGTGCGTGATGGCAGCCGGCGGCGTCGCAATCCTGTGCAGCGCCTTTCTTCCGGGGGCCCTGATGGTATTTATGGGTTATCAGATGAACAGCGGGGCAAAGGAGGCGGCAAAGGAAAAGCTGCTGCAGGAGGGACGGGAGATGTCCGACCAGTGTCTTAAGGAAGTGCAGAAGAAAATGCAGGAAGCCTTTGCGGATATGGAAAAGGATGTGGCAAAGCTGGTGGAGGATTGCTGCGATACGGTGATGGACCGTCTGGTCTCCATATTGGAAGGTTTTAAGAAGGATGATGCGGGCATGCAGGAAAAAGTGGCGCAGATCGAGGCAGAGATACAAGGGTTGAAAAGGGAAACAGCAGTTGGGAATGCGCCCCCAATTGGAAAATGAATGGAAAGGAAAAAGAAAACGCTATGGGAATGAAAGATGATGAACTCCTGCTGACAGGTGTACTTGTAATTTCAGACGGCATTGGAAGAATTGAGAGGGGAAAAAGCCGGATATAAGTTTCAAATGGAAAAAGATTCAAAAAATTCAAAGAGAGAAAGGAAAGAAAGAACTATGGGAATTAAGGATTTTAAAAAGAAAGCAGACGAAATACAGCAGGCGGTAGCCGAATGCGGCGTACTGGTCGGTCCTATTGGGGGAAAAGTAGAGGGCGTGGCTGCTGTGGCAGGATTGAACAGGAATACTGCCGCAGAAATGTTTCGTAAAAAGTCGGAAGAATTAAAGGGCAGCATATTCAAGGTCTTGGTAATGGGAACCTTCAAAAACGGGAAAAGCACGACCATCAATGCGCTGATCGGAAAGGAGCTCCTGCCGGTCGGAGCGACTGCTACAACGGCTGTGATCAGTCAGGTATTGTATGGCAGTGACACAGGGAATGTGAAAATATTTAAAAACAATTCTGACAGTCCGGAGATCATACCGCTGGAGCGGTTTATGAAGGAATACAAGCTTACGGATGAGGACATTGCAAAAATAGAGGAAACAGGCGGCCTTGACCGTTTCAGCGATGTGGATTATGTGGCGCTTGAAAGCGAGCATGACCTGTTCCGTGACGGCGTACAGCTCATCGATTCTCCGGGATTAGGCGAGGCTGTTGCCCGTACCAAGACAACGAATACATTTATTCCACAGGCGAATGCGGTTGTATTTCTTTTGGATGCAACACATCTGTTTTCGGATCTGGAGAAACAGTATATCAGAAAACACTTCGCCTATGCGGAACCAAAGCCGAGGAATGTGTTTTTTGTAATCAACCGTTTCAATCACTGCGTGGATGACAATGCAAGGGATGATATACGGAGACAATGCAAAAGGATGCTCGCCCCGGTATTTACCATTGACGGGGAATTTGATGAAAATCTGTATAACAGCCGGGTGTTTTTCGTTAATGCGTATGGCGCGTTTGAGATGAGAAAAGAAGGGCGCGAGCCGATAGGAACAGGCATGATGGAATTTCAGGCGGCGCTGGAAGGATTTTTAAGCTCAGAAGAGAAAATTCTGGAAAAGTATAAGTCCGTTTTGCCCAATATGGCTAATGTATATAAAGAGGCGCAGGAAGAAATTGCAAGAGACCGGCAGTTAAAGGAAAAATCCGTCGGTGAGCTGCAGGAAAACCGTAAAAAATCCGAAGAGAAACTGAAAGCGCTTGATGACGAAGTAAAATCCATAGAGAGAACCATAGAGCAGACGAACAGGCTGGTGCGCATGAAGATATTGACCGATTTGGAACAGTTCCTGTCGGTTGACATGCCGAACACATGGCTGGAACACTCTGAACAGTTTGACGAGAAATTCGGCATAACGGATATGCTTAAGATGGCTCTTCCGCTGAAAAAAGAGACAAAGGAAGAGCTGCTAAGGCCGATGGTCAAATTTATCAATGAATTTATCGAAGAACAGATGGATGTCTGGAGCGACCGCATTGGACTTTTGATATCGCCGGATATTGATGCGATGCAGAACGATTTGAAGGATAAAACAAAAGGCTTTGATTTAAAACTAAGTCAGGCAATGGCATTGTTCAGCGGATTGGACGAGGCCGTGATTGATGATAAAAAAGCCAATAAGCTGCAGCTTGCGTTGAGCCTGGTCCAGGGAGACTACAGCGTTGCCGTTGAAAATGCGGCCGGGGGCAATTTCGACTGGGGTGAATTTGCCAAGAAATATGCGGTTCAGGCAGTTATCAATATCGTGATCGCATCGTTGGTCGGAGGCGGACTGCCGGGACTGGTCGTAGCGCTGCTTGTGGAGATGGTGCAGATGCATGCAAACCGGAATAAGACACGGGATAAGCTGTTGAACGGTATGGCGGAAAAGCTGTTTCCCACAATTGCAGATGAATTATTAAAAAATAAGGAAAAAATCACGAAGGAAATTGACTTACAGTTTGTTGATCTCAAGAAAAAGACAACGGAGACTGCCAACAGCGAGATCGCCGATGAAAGAAAACGCCAGTCGGATATTGTGGAGCAGGCAGGTAAGGACAGGGCGGAAAAAGACAGGGAGAATGCCCGTCAGGATACAGTCCTGGCTGCCCTGTATGACAGGATTTCATTGGTCTACAGCCTGCTGTACGATAAAACGCTTGATAAGGAGAATGTGGATAAGCTAGCAGCGGCAGTAGGCGCCAGTGAATAAAAGGGTCGAAAAAAGGAGGCAGATATGGGATTCGCAACAGATTTCGAACAGGCATGGAAACCGATGTCAGATGGGATCAACGCAGCGCTTTTGAAAGAGCAGAGGGAAAAAAATGCAGTTTTACAGGAGACCGCTGTAAAAGCCCTGACGCGGGAGAAGAGGAACTGGAGCGATCCTCTGCGGGTACAGTACAGCTTCATTGCATCCATGCAGGGCAAGGCTCCTGAATATGTGGAAATGTTTCAGGAAGCATTGGAACGGTTTCAATTTACGGAAGTTCCAATGCCGCCCCTGCCGGGTAAAATACCATACACGGCAGGAACGGCGCTGGCAGCGGCAGTGGGCGGCTTTGGCAGTTCCCTGCTGCCTGAGCATTCTTTTCTTCCGTCCCTGGTAGGGCGTGTTCCCGTTGTCATATTGGGTACAGTGGTCTTTGGGGGGATAGGCGCCGGGCTGTTCCGCTCCCAGTGGCAGGCAAAGGCGGAGGAATCGCGCAAAGACTGCGCAAAGCCTTACATGGAGCAGCTGCAGGCACTGCATGACGAATTGCTGGAGATATGCCGCAGGGCGGATCAGGCATAAAAGAGGGAAAAATGGCAGAGCAGAAAGAATGTGTGCAAAGAAGACTCACGGAAGTTTTAAGGAAATTGTTATTACAGAAGGAAAAAGAAGAACATGCAAAAAGGATGAAAGAATTTCAGGAAATGACATGTCAGCAAAGCGATGTATTCCGCATTGCGGTATGCGGGAAATTTAAGACCGGGAAAACCTCCCTGCTGAACCTCCTGCTTGGTCTTGACTTGCCGGTAATGGCTGTGACGGCTACGGGAGTGGTGACAAAAATAATCTGCCATGCGTCAATGTCAGCGGAATTTGAGGACGGTTCCCGGAAAGAAATATCTAAAAGAGAACTGGATCAGTACATAACCGTAGCAGGAAAGGATTTGGATGGAATCAAGTATTCCGAGGCCGTCTCCGTTGACGTGCCGTGCGAAAGTCCTTTCATGATGAACGGCAGGGTGGAGTTTTGGGACACGCCCGGACTGGAGGATGACAGGCGGCTGACCGAGATAACGATGAACGCAGTAAAAAAATGCGATCTGGCAGTTCTGGTCATGAATGCCGCACAGCTCCTGTCCCAAAAAGAAAAACTGTTCCTGTATCAGATGCAGGAGATGATGGGCGGGAATGTGCTGGTGGTCATCAACCGCTGGGATATGCTCAGGGAGGATGAGAAACCGGGAGTCAGGGAAACTGCCAATATGTTTTTGGAAAAATTTGGCAATGACTTGTGCGGACATGGGCAGTATCTGTTGACTTCCGCCAATCCTGATGCACCTTATATTGACAGTCTGTGTAACAAGCTATATGACATTTGCGAAAATGAAAGTGTACGCAAGAAGTATAGCGACTATGCCCGCAGGGCCAGGATAGATCATTTTGTAAGGGAATGGGATGAGCTGCTCGGACAGGATATTGACCGTCTGAAATCTTATCTGCGATCCCGTCGAAACGCGGCTGATGAAGAGGAGAGCAGAAGAACTGGAGAACTGAAAAGAGATTACAAGGAGAAAAAAGAACAGGTAAAGGGCAGTCTGTCAGAGATTATGTGCAGGGTGGACGAACGCTCTTACTGGACAGATGCCTTAAAGGAGGCAGAAAATACCGCAGGGTGGGAAACTCAGTATGTCAGGCTTTCAAAGGATATTATGAAAAAGTCCTTACAGGATATTTATCAGAGAGCAAGGGAAGTTACAGGAAAGTATTTTGCCGCCCGTGAGTACCCGGAATGTTATCCGTTACCTGTTATGTCTGAAGAAAACGTATGGGATAAGATGGATTGGGGAACGAGTTTTATGGGAACGGATGAGCATTATGGTGGAATGTTGGCAGGTATCGCTGCAGGAGCAGCGGCAGGCTCCGTGATTCCGGGATTAGGCACTGCTCTAGGAGCAGGATTGGGTGTATTGGCAGGCGTATTTGCACAATCCAAAATGAATGAACGAAGCAAGCAGAACGAGAGACAGAAATTTAAGAGCAGCTGCATGAACAGAACAGTGAACGCCTTTTATAAAGAGCCTTCCATAAATGCCAAAAGAGAAATACAAAATTATATGGACGAATTATTCAGCAGGATAGAAAAGGACTTGCCGCAGAAGTGCAGCAAGATAAGGGATGAATTAGTAGAAAGAGCAGCGGCAGATCAGGAATATCATGCGTCAGCGCAGCTTTTGGAGGAACTGCTGAAGTATCGAAGGAAGATAAGGAACTATTCGGAGACCAGCGACCTGACATTCCGAGATATGGCGCCTGATGATTTTGAGGATGACTTCTTTGAAGATCCGTACTTATTCGGGAACCAGCAACTTGAAGTTTCAAGTGCAGGAACTCAAATTTTCCCTGAAGATGAAGAAAAAATGCGGTATATGGGCATTGAAGAACGAGTCGAATACAATATGCATATATCAGAGAACCTGAAGAAAAGGTATATTACCACAAAAGGTAATACGACCGAAACTGGAAAAACGAAAAGCAATGGACCGCAGCTTAGCCAGTGGACTACATTTGGCAATCATTTATACCGGCGCAAAGGCGAAGTGGCGGCAGTGGAATTTGTAAATGAAGAATACGGTATCAGGAAATTGATCGTGGATGACAATGGGTATATCCTGAATTATCCGGGACTCAAGAATCCGGAGGAATGGCTGGACGCATGGGAATCAAAACGCGAATTGGAACCTCAGATCCGTTTCCGTACGGACTTTGTGAGGATGGAAGACAATACCATCCTGATGGTGTGGGAGATACAGCCGGATGGCCGTTACTGGGAAGATGAAGATGGTTTCGGAGGAGAATCCGATCTGGAAATCCTGCTGTACACGTATCTGGACGAAAAAGGCAATTTTACCGCGCCTTTCAAGGCATACAGAGTAGGCATCGAAAAATTATATGACAGCGAGCAGGGCATTCACTTTAGATAGGACTATAAGAAAACGTGAAGCACGTTCATCATAATTTGAGTGCCTTATTCATGCTGCCCATTTGGTAACCGTCTAAGTCCAGGGTTACATACAGAAAGCCTATTTCATGGAAGCACCGTGCGATCTGTCCCGCCGTCTCAGGTTCTAAGAACCTGCCCATCTCGGATCTCTCTATTTCGATTCGTGCAAGTTTCCCATGAATTCGCACACGCACCTGACGAAATCCGAGAGAAAATAACTTTTCTTCCGCTTTCTCTACCATCGAAAGTTTTTCTTCGGTTATCTCCTCACCGTAAACAAATCGGGAAGCAAGACAGGCATAAGACGGTTTGTTCCAGGTCGGAAGTCCCGCTTCACGGGAAAGCTCACGGATTTCGTCCTTGGTCAGTCCGGCTTCCCGCAGCGGACTTTTGATCCCAAGTTCCGCTATGGCCTTCATTCCCGGTCTGTAATCACCGACGTCATCCATATTGGAGCCTTCTGCGATATAGCAGATGCCGCGCTTTTCCGCAGCCTCCCGTATTTTTTCCATCAAAGCCCGCTTGCAAAGGTAGCAGCGGTCGGGGGGATTTTGCCGGAATCCTTCTACCCGAAACTCATCCACCTCCACGATGATCTGGTCGATTCCTTCGCTTTGGCAGAATGCGACGGCTTCTTCAAATTCCCATTTCGGAAAGGAATGCAATTTGGCAGTAACGGCAACGGCCTCTTTGCCAAGTACATCATGCGCCGTTTTCAAAAGGAAAGCGGAATCAACGCCCGATGAAAAAGCAATGGCAACGCTGCCCAGATCAAGCAGGTATTCTTTTAGCTGCTCCAGTTTTTTATGCACTATATCCATAATTTTATCACTCCGCTTCGTCTATATATTCGCCGTTCAGGTCATTCTAGGCGGCAAGGCAGGAGATACACGCCCAGACTTTTTCCCGTGAGCAGATCTTCTTCAAAAGCTCCGTTCCTCTCGCCCTGTCTCCGCACGACAACAGGTATCGGCTGACGCCATAGGCCCGCCAAGGCGAACAAAGAGCATAGGGGAGTCGTTGCCCATTATTTGTCCTCAAGAAGTTTCTTCACCTCTTCAATACTAAGCGCCTGCGCAGATGCAATTTTGGCGAGGTCCTCATATTCATACTTTGCGCGTGACACGCCGTAACCGGATGAAATCTTGCGGCGGACTTCTCCGTATGGGGTTCCCGCCGTCTCGATCCGGCGGTCGAGAATATATCGATGTGTCATCGTTTCCCGCACCCCGATGGTAGAAGTGTATTTGAAGATCAGATGCAGCATTTTTTCACGATCCTGTTCTTTGCACATAACACGAAGTAATGTGCCGGGGCGGGATTTTTTCATGCCGATTGGAATGGTAAAGACCTCGTTTGCGCCGCTTTCAAAAAGGCGATCCATTGCAAAGCCGATCTCCTCGGCCGTCATATCGTCCACATTACAGGAAAGCTCTAAAACAGTGTCCGTTCTATCCTCGCCTTCGCCGAACATAGCACGGACGCAGTTCACGGTCTCAAAATCCTTTTTCCCCATTCCGTAGCCGATCGCCTGCGTTCTCATTACGGGCATATCACCGAAATGCGTGACAAAATGTTTGAGCAGAGCGGCTCCTGTGGGGGTACACAGTTCTCCCTTGATACCGCCTCCATAAGTGGGTATGCTTTGCAGAATGAATGCTGTGGCAGGCGCCGGGACAGGCAGGATCCCGTGAGCGCATTTGACATGACCGCTCCCGACGTGAATGGGAGAGCATATCACTTCATCCGGCTCAAGTTCATTCATCAAAAGACAGACCGCCGTAATGTCTGCGACCGCGTCCATTGTGCCGACTTCGTGGAAGTGGATATCCGGAACGGGAACTCCGTGCACATGACTTTCCGCCTCGGCGATCAGTCCGTAAACCGCAAGGACATCCTTTTCAACTTTTTCGGGAAGCTTCAAGTCCGCAACAATGTGTTCGATCTCGTGCATCCCGCTGTGATGGTGGTGTCCGTGATCATGCTCTTGTGTATGCTCATGCTCTTGCGTATACTCATGATCATGTTCGTGCGCATGCTCATGATCGTGCTCGTGTGTATGCTCATGCTCATGATGGTGTACGTCCGCTCCTTCTTCCTCGCCATGAACGAGAACGGACATATGTGTGCCGGTGATACCGCACTTGACTGTTTTTTCTTTGCGGAATTCCACGTCGGGGATTCCGAGCGTATTCAGCTTGTCTACAAATCGATCCGGTTCGGGCAGGAGTTCGAGCAACGCGGCAGTCAGCATATCTCCCGCAGCGCCCATTCCGCAGTCCAAATATAGCGTCCTCATTTTTTTACCTCCATATGGTTTATCATGTTTGCAAGATACCCTGCGCCGAAGCCGTTATCAATATTGACAACGGATACGCCGCTGGCACAGGAATTGAGCATTGACAGCAAAGCGGATAATCCGCCGAATGCCGCCCCATATCCTACGCTGGTCGGGACGGCGATCACAGGGCAATCGGCAAGTCCGCCGATTACGCTGGCGAGCGCACCCTCCATTCCGGCGATGGCGATGATCACACTGGCGCTCATGATTTCTTCCTTATGTGCGAGCAGCCTGTGAAGTCCCGCTACGCCGACGTCAAAAAGGCGGACCACCCTGTTCCCGAAAAACTCTGCCGTGAGCGCCGCTTCTTCCGCAACGGGAATATCGCTTGTGCCTCCCGTGGCGACAACGACCGTTCCGATTCCGTCGGGATCCGGAATGGGGCCATAATATGCGAGCCGTGCGTTTTCCTGATAGGTGAGAGAATAGGATTTTGAAACGGTATCAGCAGCTTCCCCTGAAAGACGCGTGATCAGGATCTGCTTTTGTCCGTTCTTCAGCATAGCATCCATAATGCCGACGATCTGTTCCGGCGTTTTGCCCGCGCCGTATATCACTTCGGGAACACCCTGCCTGATTTCACGGTGAAGATCGACCTTTGCATAACCGAGATCGTCAAATGGCATTGTTTTTAAGCGGACGAGCGCCTCGTCCACCGAAATAGAGCCATTTTGAACTGACTCTAAAATTTTCCTTGTTCCACTCTGCATTTCAACTCTCCAAACAGCAAATAATTGATGATTCGTATGCCGAACAAAAAAGGCATACGTTATCTCTCCTTAGAGAGAACGCATACCTTCATAGTACGCCATTCAAAAAATCTGCAAAACACTTCTGTGCCGATGGCCAGCTTCTGCTGAACCGCTCATAATATAGCACATTTACGCGGCGTTTGTCAAGATGCTCCGCACAGCTGTTTGTGTCAAGTACTCGTTGGCACTTTTCCTGTTTTCTTTATGAGTTCTCTTTTTTAGTGCAATCAATACTGCCA
>CANRMK010000030.1 GCA_947631715.1 uncultured Acetatifactor sp. | reverse complement strand
TCAAAATATCCGAGACTCACCGGCACCTTCTGGCCTGTGTAAAAGTGGTCGTTTATCTTTTTCCCCTGGGCCCGGATTTCCATGCCGAACCCGCTGTAGCTGATCCACAGCCAGGTATCGCGTCCCTCAATCCGGTCCTGCCTCTGCAGCTTCTCAGGATAGGAAATCTTCACCCGGTATTCCGTCCATTCTCTCTCTTTCTCCATAAGTGCTTCTCCCGGCACGGAGGAATCTGCCTTTTCTCCCGCCGGCCTGATGCCGCGGCCAGACTCCTGAAAGACTGCGGCTGCTCTTTTGTCCCGTTTTCTCACATATACGGCAAAGCTGCCCTCCGTACCCGCAGGCGAAAAGCCCTCCGGCGTTTCAGTAAATGCCGGATAGGACAAAAGCCTGGTCTCTTCCCCTCCCACGGCTTTCAGCTTTCCATCCTCCTCCCAAACAAAGTTTTCCGCCAGCACCAGATATTCCCTGTCCAGCTTGAGTTTACAGGCGTTCAATGCCTGCTGTCTGGTCAGATGCAGCACTCGTGCCGCCCTCTCTTCCTTCCAGGAAAAGCTCGGTTCCTGATCCCCATAAAAGACAAACACCTCTCCGTCCTTATCATGGATCCGGCACAGCGGGGTGGCAAGGGCAGACACCAGCTCCGCCTCCCCGAGGCGCATATGGTAAGGAAAGAATCCAAATGTGCCGCCGGGAATATCCGTCTTGGGAAACACTACATCCCCCTCCTCGCAGGGGCCGGTAAAGACCACACCCTCATGGGCATCCATGGTCCGGTTCCGCACATAATTGTTGTAGAACACATACCCGTGCCGGCCGTCATGCCTTACCGATTTCCGAAGCGTATGCATATCCTCCGGCTTCACGTCCTCCGGGTCGATGCAGGCGGGCAGCGCCGCCAGATCCTCGCCGAAATCCTCCAAGAACAGCGCCAGCAGCCTGACCTCCCTGTAGCTGTCCGAAATGGAGCCATACTGCCTGATGGGCGCGTTGAAATCATAGTTGATCTCCGGCAGGTCGTTGGCATATCCTGTTGCGCGGCTCTCCTGCAGGGTAGAAAGCTTTCCCTCGGGGTTGCTGCCGCCGTGATACATGTAATAGCCCAGGAGAGCGGCTCCGCTGGCCATCTTTACGGTTGACATGGCGCCGATATCTTTCCCCGTTCCCACAGGTCTTCTGTGGGCCGTGGCCTGAATGCCTCCCCCCAGCTCCGCCGTGAGATACGGGAACTTGGACTCGTCAAAGGTCACAGCGTCCTCCACATGATGGTCGCAGGCGATCAGTGCATCGTTGCGCTCATGGCTGATAATGTAGTTGGTGCTGGCGGAAAGTTCCTTTACGCTTTGATCCCAGGGCGCATCGCAGTAGCCTCCCATCACCGGCAGCGCATCTCCGATCACAGCCCCGCCCCAGCCTGTGGCAGTGTACAGAGGGACCCGGAAGCCCAATTCCTCCGCCAATGCCTGCAAGGTCCTCATATGGGCTTCCCCCGCTTCTCCCCGCAGTCCGCCCACATGGCCGTATTCGTTCTCGATCTGCACGCCGATGACAGGGCTGCCGTCCTGGTGCATCATCCCTTTTGCCTGCTCATAGACCCGGCCCCAGAATCTCCTCACATAGCCCAGATAAGTCTCGTCATTGCTGCGGACGGCAAGTCCCTCCTGCTCCAGCTTCACCAGCCAGTCCGGGAAGCCTCCGTTCCGCACTTCCCCGTGAACCCAGGGGCCCAGCCGCAGAAACACCTTCAGTCCCACCTTTTTACACAGTTCCAAAAAAGATCGCAGATCCCTGCAGCCGGTAAAATCAAAGACTCCCTGCTCCTCCTCATGGTGGATCCAGATCAGATAAGTGGACACAATGCTGACGCCGCCCGCTTTCATTTTCCGCAGAGATTCCTCCCAGAGTTCTTTTCTGTACCTGGTAAAATGCATTTCTCCCATCACCGGGAACCAGGGCTTTCCGTCCCTGTAAAGACATTGATTGTCGTAAGTGTACTCTGTTCCCATACAAACCTCCCATGATTCCTCTTTGTGCAGATCCTGTTTTCCCGACCTTTCCTCTATATGCCCCTCGCGTGCCTTAGAGCATATATAAAGTGTCTTAAAGCATATATCAATCAGCCGCTCTCTTCACGCATCACAGCGAAAGAGTGTTCTGAGCTTCTACCTTTTGACAAAACAGAAGTTTCTGACCGTTACGTACAGAGGCGGCGCCAGGATCTGAAGACCTACAACGGCTTCTCCTCCGCTGCAGACCGCATCCCGGACCTCATATACAAGCCAGGCATGTTCCGCCGGGTGGATCACCGTCTCCCATCGTTTTCCGCCGCTTTCCACAAAGAGTCTCACGTCCACCCCCGTGGTGTCCACGCCCTTGAGCTCTACAAACAGGCTGTAACGGCCATCTTCCGGGATTTTCACACTATGGCTTAATGTGAACCGGAAATTCCGTTCGGCCTGGATCCGCAGTGTCCGGGGCTGACGTTTCCCTTCCTCCCAGCCAGGCGAAAGATAAGCCTGCGCCGTCTCCTCTTTCGTCTCCGTCCGCCAGCCCGCCATTCCTTCGGAAAAATCTCCGTTCTCCAGCAGGTTTTCCCCCTGCCGCTCTGCGGAAAGCGTCTCCTCCGTCTCCTGAATGCCGATCAGCTCCCGGAAACCTTCCGGCTCCCGCTCCATCTCCTCCCTGCTCCGTCCAAAGGCCAGAATCCCCTCCAGGACCCTTCCCTGTTCATCCAAAAGCCCCATGTTTTCCGCCCAGCCCCCCTGTCCCGGCTCGGGAACGCACAGCGGCTCCCAGTAATAGAGCCCTTTCCCCATATGATCCGGCAGGGACGCGATCAGATGCATCACCGCCTCCAGCTCCCTGCGCTGGCCCTCCGGAGAGGCCGGCAGGCCGCTGAGCCGGATCTGCTGCTCGTCGATAAAGCCTCTTTCGCTCCTGCGCCAGGCGTATGCGTTCTCCACGATGAAAATAGGCTTCCCATAATCCCCAAGCAGCCGTGTCATGGAATTCTTCAGATCCATATAGGTGCCGTGCCAGAAAGGATAATAGGACAGGCCGATCAGGTCAAAGTCCAGAAGCCCCTGCTCCATAGCCCCCTGAAACCATCCCTTGAGCCAGTCATACCTGCCTCCCTGGTCCAAGTGGAGCATCACCTTCATCCGATCCGGCCCCGCCGCGTCCCTGGCTCCTTGGATTCCCGCGTTCACAAGGGCTGTCATTCCCTGATAGTCCGGAAGTTCCCCCTCCGGGAACAGCAGGCCGCTGCGGATCTCATTGCCGATCTGCACCATGTCCGGCAATGTCCCCTGATCATCAAAGGCCCTCAGGGTATCCCTGGTGTATACATACACCGCCTTCTCCAGATCACGGCGGTCAAGCCCCTCCCAGGCTGCCGGCTTTTTCTGGTTGGCGGGATCCGCCCAGAAATCCGAGTAATGGAAATCCAGCAGGAAACTCATGCCGTTTTCCCGGATCTTCTCCGCCATCTGGAGCGTGTGCTTCAGGTTACAGTATCCCCCGGATTCCTTCACGTTCTCCGGCGTGTGCCAGAGGCGCAGGCGCACCGCGTTCACACCGTACTTTTTTAAAAGCGCGAAGATTTCCGTCTCCTTTCCGTCCCTGTCATACACCCGCATCCCCTGATCCAGCTGCTGGGGCAGGAACGAAATGTCCACGCCGTGATAAAATTCAAAATTGTATTCCCCCATGTCCCGCATTCTCCTAAAAATCCAGCCTTTCTCCCTTTTTTAGGCCCTGTACTGTAACAGTTCAGCCCCACCGTTGTATTCAGCCCGGTAATGTCGATGTTCTCCCGGCAGACCGTTGGAGCACGTCGGCACTTGGCGAGGTACTCTCGAGCCTAGTGTCCGCTACGTGCGGAACCGAGCGGAAGCGTGTCTGCCGGGAGAACATCGGCAGTACCGGGCGTGACTCGCAAAGGAAAGACTGAACTGTTACCCGGTACCGCCGGCGTGCCTTGCAAGGGTCAGACTGATCCGGCCCTCTCCTCTAAAGTGTCACATTCGTGGATCTGCGCATCAGGATCTCATAGTCCACGATGGTCTCCTCCTGAAATTCCTTACCCGTGAGAGAATGGATCATCTGCCGGCTGATCACATTCCCCACCTGCCTGGCGGATACCTTGACTGCCGTGACAGAGGGTGTAAAGCAGTCCAGGTTCGGGCTGTCGAACAGCGAAGCCACCCCGATATCCCTGGGGATACGATACCCCTCCGCCTGCAGGCTGGACATGAACCGGGTGCAGATGATATCGTCCCCGCAGATCACGCACTGGACCCGCCGGGAGAACATGCTTCCGATGACGGAGTCCAGCATATCCACCTTTAACGGGCCAAACAAAAGCATCTGCTTTTCCGGGTCCAGCCCGTGTCTGGCCAGTGCATTGCAAAAGCCCCGATAACGGCTCTTGTTCACTATGTACTCCATATCGTCCAGCACCAGCGCAAAATGCCGGTATCCCCTCTCCAGCAGCAAAGAGACAAGGTTCTCGGCCGCCGCCTCATTGTCCGTATCCACCTGGATCACCCCAGGCCTTATGGTCTGTCCCGTAAGCCCTGTGGGGAACCCGGTCTCCGTCAGGTATTGCAGGGCCCTGTCGTTCTCCAGGCTCCTGGTGAGGATCACCCCGTCCACTTTCTCTTTCTCCACCAGGCTCCTGATGCCGTCCACATTCTCCGGCGTGGCAGTGGTGATCAGCACATTATAGTCCAGAAAGCTTGCAGTCTCGCAGATTCCCAGGATGCACTCCTGAAAGAAAGGCGCGCCGCTCACATAGACATCCGCCGGCAGCACTACCCCCAGGTTCCCGGTAAATGTCCTTTCCCCGGGCTTTCCTGTCTCATGGACTCCCAGAGCAGCCGCATATTCCTGGATCCTTTTTCTTGTGGCCTCCCCGATTCGCCCTTTCCCGGACAGCGCACGGGACACCGTACTCTTAGAGACGCCAAGATCCCGCGCTATTTTCTCTAAAGTCATAAACTCTCCCTCTTCGTTTCCGTCCCCGGACATGCCGCCCGGCGCGCAAACGACCGCTCCCCTTTTTTTCTGAAAAACAGGGCTGCCGCACAAGGCAGCAGCCCCTTTTCCTTTCCCTTACTGTAATGCTTTTACTGCTTTTACTGTTTGGAAGCCACATACTCCGCAGCCTGCCGCTCCATCTCCGCGATCACATCCCGGATGCCTGCGCTCTCAAGGGAACTGCGAAGCTCCTCTATGGAAGCATCCACATCTTTTACCAGTCCGTTGACAAGAGGGCTGTAATACATGCCCAGAGCAGCCTCCACTGCAGACGCCTGAGTCTCCACCGGCGTACGGTCAAAGTTGAAGCCGTCATAGACATGATTGGGCTTTATGTTGTTGTCCCAGGACTCCAGCATTGCATCGTAGGTATCGTCCACTGCAGTCCTGTCCTCAATGTACTCGGTCCTCTTAATCTCATTGTTCATCCAGCCCCAGTTGCAGTTGGAATCAACGCCGAATCCGGAGGAAGCCTCCAGAGTCTTATACTGATCGTCTCCCACTGCCTCCCAGTGCTTGCCCTCGATACCGAAGCGGGTCATGTCATTGATGGTAGGATTGGTGTAGAACTCATTGAGTACCATCATGGCTCTCTCTTTGTTATTGCTTGCGGCGTTGATGGCCATGCCGTTGTTGATATAGGAATTCACTTTCTTGGGCCATTCAGACACGGGATCCACAAGAGTCACATTCCACTCGGGGTGCTCCGCGTTAGCCTGTTTTGCAAAGTTCTTGCAGCTTCCCAGGTTCCACGCCATTGCAGCAGCCCTGCCGGTGAGCAGGCCGGTCTGTCTCTCATCGCTGGAGCTTAACACATCCTGAGACCATGCGCCCATATCCGCCAGTTCTTTCATCTGATGACAGTAGTCAGTGAAGCCGTCCCAGTCAAGCAGATAATAGAAATTCAGATCCTCGGGATCCTGGGTATTGTACAGGATCAGCTCTCCGCCCTGAGGCGCGCCGCCTGTCACGCTGAGGCCCTGCGCCTGGAAATACTGATACCAGGGGCCGCCCTGGCTTGCATACTGACCGTGCTCCGCACATGCCTTATAGAACTCCATCAGCTCATCCCAGTTGGTGATCTGGCTGATACCGTACTCCTCCATCAGATCGCCGCGCACTGCCAGCACATCCTGGCCGAACTCGTTCTGATAGTTGGGGACCATGTAGATGGTGCCGTCGATCTTCGCCTGATCCCACGCCAGTTCAGGCACTACATTCCAGATGCCGGGAGCGTAGGTCTGGATAAACTCCTCACTCAGAGGGTACAGACCGCCCATGGCCACAGTGGATTCATAGTGGCCCCAGCTGGACGCGGTAAAGATCAGGTCGAAATCCTCTCCGCCGCCGAACAGCAGGGAATACTTCGTGTCATGCTCGCCCCAGCCGAGGAATTCCACCTTTACCGTGGTGTTCAGCTTCTCCGCCAGGATCTTGTTGATTTCCCCATAGACCTCGTCAAAGTCCGCAGACTTGTCACCCAGCAGATACATGGTCAGCTCCACGGGTTCAGAGAGATCCACCTCACCTGCCGCAGCTGCCCCCCCGTCTGCAGAGCCGCCTGTGGAAGAGCCGCCGGTGGAAGAGCCGCCTGCGCTTCCGGAATCACCGGAGCCGCAGCCCGTAAGCAGACCCACAGCCATCGCCGCACTCAAAAAAAGTGCCGTTGCTTTTTTCATGTTCTTTTTCATACTTACCTCCTACAATATATTTATGGTTAATACCCCTTACAGCCAGTAAGGAATTATCCATCTTTAAGAATCAGCCTTTTACCGCCCCAATGGTAATGCCCTGTACAAAGTACTTCTGCACAAAGGGATACGCCAGCACGATAGGCCCCGTCACAACGATGGTCAGAGCCATCTTTAAGGTCTGGGTAGGCAGGTTCACGGAGCTTACCACCGCGCTGCTGACGCTGCCGTTGGCGATCAGCTTCTTGTAACCCTCGATATTGTTCACCTGCTGGTACAGGAAATACTGCAGGGGATACTTCTCTTCCGTCTTGATGTAAAGCATGGCGTTGTACCAGTCATTCCAGTAGGCCAGGGCGATAAATAAGCCCACCGTGGCCAGCGCCGGCTTGATCAGGGGCACCACCACCTGCACCAGGGTCCTGAACTCCCCGCAGCCGTCGATCTTCGCCGCATCGATCAGGGAATCCGGAATCCCCAGGATATAGCTCTTCATGATCAGCAGATTGTACACGCTGAACAGCAGGGGCAGAAGCAGCGCCAGGTAGGAATCCCGCAGGTTCAGGGTCTGATTGATCAGGATATAATAGGGCACCAGTCCGCCGCTGAACAGAGTGGTAAAATAAAAGAAGAAAGAAAATGCATTTCTCCACTCAAATTCCTTTCTTGCCAGCACGTAAGCCGTCATGGTCTGAATGCACAGGCCCAGGAAAGTCCCTCCTATCGTCAGGCAGATGGTCGTTGCGTAAGCCCGCACCACCACCATGGGATCCCGAAACACTGTCTTGTACGCCTCCACGGAAAAATCCTGGGGCAAAAGGCTGAAACCGTTCTGAGTGATGGCCTGCTCCGAGGAGAAAGACCCCGCCAGCACCATCAGAAAGGGCACCAGGCACAAAAGCGCCACAAGCCCGCAAAACCCATATGCTATGATATTCAGGGCGATCACATCTCCGCCCTTTCTCACTTTTCCCAAATGACTTCTCTCAGCTGCCATCTTCCACGCCCTCCTAGAACAGTGTATAGTCCTTGTCATAATGTCCCACCAGCTTGTTCACCAGCACCACTGTGATAAAGCACAGCACCGACTGGAACAGGCCCACCGCCGCCGACATACCGTAGTTGTTATTCGTCACCAGTGCCCGGAACGTCAGCGTGTCGATCACATCCGTGTAATTGTAGAGCAGGCCGTTGGTTCCCACCAGATTGTAGAACATATCAAAGTTGCCCTTGAAGATGCCTCCTATGGAGAGCAGGAACAGGATAATGGTGGTAGGCATGATCATTGGGATAGTCACCTTGAAGATCCTCTGGAACACGTTCGCCCCGTCGATGGCCGCCGCCTCGTAAATGGAGGTATCGATTCCCATGATGGCTGCCAGATACATGACGGAGCCGTAGCCCACACCTTTCCACAGATTAAAGAACACCAGGATAAAGGGCCATGCCTCCGGCTTTGTGTAAAAGGCGACCTTCTCTCCTCCCAGGGCTGTGATCAGCCGGTTCAGGAAGCCGTAATCGGAGCTGAAGATATTGAACGCCATCACGCCCACAATGACCCAGGAGATAAAATAAGGCAGGAACATTAAGGACTGGGATACCTTGCGGAAATGCTTTCCGTGGATCTCTGTCAGCAGGATAGCCACCGCGATCTGGGTCACCGTGTTGATAATGATAAAGGCCACGTTATAGAGCACCGTATTCCTGGTCACCAGACCGGCCTGACCGGACTGGAAGAAAAACTTGAAATTCTCGAATCCGTTCCAGGGGCTTCCCCAGATACCGCCGGAAAAATTGTACTTTTTAAATGCAAGGACCACGCCGGTCATAGGGTAATACGCAAAGATCAGCGTGTACACCACAGCAGGCAGAAGCATCAGCAGAAACGCCCGATACTTGTAAGCCTTTTTAAAGAACCCTTTTACGCCTTTTTTGTTGTTCAATGTCCCGCCTCCATTCGTTGCGCATTATGTTGCGCAAAGCAACGCCTGCACAAAACGTTTTTGTGTCTATTTGCTATATTTTTATTATATTCCTGTCCGTTTTTGTGGTCAATGCACTATCTATCCAAAAATTCAGACAACAAATATAGTAATCCTGACAAATGTCTCCATAATTTGCGCAACATGGAAATTCTATTGTTGCGCTGTAAGACTACATCGCTATCATCATTGCTATCATCATTTCAATCTTAATAAGCATGTCATATGACCAAGATATCCAACGACCTTCAGGTCTTCCTAAGTTCTCTGGAAACGATCTGATAAATATTCCCGCACAGCCCCTGTATGTCTTCCTGATGATGGGAGGTCATGAGGATCGTGATTCTCTCCTCTTTATTCAACCGCTCCAAAAGCCGGCGGAAATCCTTTACCGTCTTCTGATCGATCCCGTTAAAGGGTTCGTCCAGGATCAGCAGGGAGGGCCTTTCCATAATGGCCTGCGCAATGGCAAGCCGCTGTTTCATGCCCAAAGAATACTTTCCTACATTGACCCTGGAGGCCGGATCCAGCCCAACGGAGCGCATCGTCTCCTCCAATTCCTCCTTTGTCACTTTTCCTAAGATCCCCGCTATGATAGAAAGGTTCTTCAGTCCTGTTTCGTTGGGCAGGAAACCCGCATTGTCTAAAATGACACCTATATCTTTCGGGAACCTCCCTTTTTCAAGCCTCTCGCCCGCTACAGTGATCTCACCCGCGTCCGGCCGAACAAGCCCGCAGATCATTTTTAACAGCACGCTTTTCCCGGAACCGTTCTCACCGATGACGGCACAGCATTCTCCCCGTTCCATGCTGAAATTAAGATCTGTAAAAAGCACATTGTCTTTATATGCTTTCTGCACATGAGCGACCTGCACCATGATTTCCGATTTGTCCATATTGACCTCCATTCCAAGCGAATTTATTCGCTTTGCATATTTATTTGCTTTGCATATTTATTCGCTCTGCATTTTTATTCGCTCTGCGTATTTATTTGCTTTGCGTATTTATTCGCTCTGCGTATTTATTTGCTTTGTGAATTTATTTGCTTTGCGTTTCTACGCGACGGGGCAAAGAGGAGTCTTCGCCTCCTCCGAGAAAGAACTGTAAATACAGTTTGCGAATGCGACTTCTCATCTGCCATCAGAGCAATTTGTGAGTGCTCCAAAGAACTGAAAGTTCTTCTCACAAATTGCCGAACTTGTTTCACATTTCTGTAAATTTTTCCGCGAAATCACGGAACGCAAGGAAAAATACCACGCACATCAGGATCAGGTGGACGGCTGCCTGGACCGCAAACGGCGGACGAGCCCCGCCCGTTGCAAAATTCAACAGCAGTCTCCCTGCAAGAACAGCCAAAAATCCCGCCTCCGCTTTCTTAAAAAACCAGTGGAGCGCATACGCCGCAAGACAAAAGTTCAAAGTCTCCAAGCCCTCCTCCGCCAGAATCCGCAGCAGACTGCCCTGCAGCAGTTCTCCAAAATCTATACCTGCCCCCGTCAAGCCTAAGAAAACCGCCATAATCAGTGTCCCCGCCCCATAATAACAAGCCGCTCTCCCCATGCACCCTGCATAAACGCCTGAAAATACTCTCCCATAACTCTTCTGCCTCAGGAAAAGATAGATGGAAAACCCGCTCTCCAGACGCAGCAGATGCAGATAGACCGCGATCCATGCAGCCAGGCGCATAGCGATCCAATAAATGCAGTCAGGCCCGAACCGGCAGAACGTGTGCGTCCACATATGCACCGGCAGCTCTGCACCGTTTTCCGACAAATAAGCTTCAGAGTACCATGCCAGCAGACAAAAGAACAGGATCATGCTAGCTGGTCTTGCGCATTTCTTCAAATACATAATCCTTTCTCCCGTTCAGTCCGTCTGCCAACCAGAATAAGAGCAGCAGCAGAAATATCCAGTAGCCCCCGTAAAACCCGTAATCCGCTCTCTCCTGCCCGTACAGCATGTATGCAATATTCCCCCAGGGCGTCCACGGCACGATCTGTTTTAACATAAGCCTTACCGCCAGAAGATTCATAAGCGGGACCGTTGCCGTCAGCATCACGCCCAGGATCGCGTTTTCCGCCACATCAGCCAATAATTCATACAGCAGGAGCATCGCGCAGACATAGCAGAAAAGATTAAAGAACTGCCTGATGATAATACCCGCAGGATTTCCGGCGGTCACATAGAGCCCCTGCGGGGCTGCGGGGAGAGAATGTCCCATTATGAAAAGAATCCCTATATGTTCCGACAGTACGGTCACAGCGAAAAAGGCCTTCGCCGCAAATCGGATCAAGAAGAACTCCTTTCTGTTCCGATATCGGAGCAGAACGGGGTATCTGCATGTTTCCTGATTCTTTCCGCTGGTCCATGCCAGACACAAAAAGGGAAACAGCACCAGAAAATAGTTTTCCTGCGTCAACGAATAGACAAGATACTCTCCCCTGGACGCCCCCAGCCAGTCTCTCAGGAAATGACCCAGATGAACATATGCCGTCATGACCGAGAGAACGCTTTGAAAGATCCACTTTTTCCAAAAGCAGAACTCCCCCCATTCCACCTTAAGCTTTGCCAGCATGACGATCCCCTCCCCAGTACAACGCCAGTCCGACCGCGATCAGTACCGCCTCGTAAATCGGAACCGTCCAGTATCCTAACGGGTATACCTCTCTATAACAATATGTCTGCAGCGGCATCAATTTCATTGCTTCAAAACTGTAGCCGATAAATGTGTTTTTGAATAGCTGCGTAAGAACGGATGACGAAAAAATAGCATAGCAAAAAGGCAATAGCAATGCCAGATATCTGTTTTTAATCACGGCGCTCAACCCCAACCCCAGAATAGCAAATGCAGCACCCAACAGGGCAGCATGGAAGGCATACATCATACAATACAGTATCACATGTTCCTCGTAGAACGCAGGGGCAAAATGGATATTATGTCCATAATATTCCAGGGCATAATCCCAGTCCGCGTCACCTAACAGCCTACATACTGGAATCCATGCAAGGCCGGGCAGCAGGATCGCTCCAAAAGCCGAAGCGCCCACCGCCAGCGCTTTCACGCTCAAATAAGCCCCCTTTGAAGTCTTGACCAGAATCAGCTGCCTGTAGCCGCTGTCCCGCTCCCTCCTGTATGAGAGAACATAAGGGATCATGACCACGATATAATAAAACACCGGCAACATAGTCTTCATTCCTAAAAAAAAGCAGTGAAAATAATAAATCCACCATGGTTTAGGAATTTCAACAGTAGCATAAGGAAG
>CANRMK010000029.1 GCA_947631715.1 uncultured Acetatifactor sp. | reverse complement strand
CCTTTGGTAAGTTTTAGCGTGAAAATGTTTGCCCTGCCGTGCATAGTTTGATATAATAATATGGTACATGCCTGGGTGCAGACAGGAAAGACGACCAGATGAAGAGCGGGTGACAGGAAATGCGGAAGATCATAGATCAGATTTTGGAGGGCGATTTCGATTATGAGGGCGGTTCCCTGGATTTTTCCTGCCCAAAAATAGAATTGTCCATGCTTCCAGGGGAAGTGTACGAGGGCTCCTTTCTTGTCCATGCCTCCTCGGAGGGCGTTGTCTCAGGGCAGGTGATCTCTTCGGATCTTCGGATGGAATGCCTTACGGAAGAGCTCTCGGGAAACGATGACGAGATCTTTTACCGCTTCCGGGGGGAAAATCTGGAAGAGGGAGAGGTGATAAAGGGGAATTTCTATATCATAAGCAGCCTGGGCGAATATTATATTCCGTTCGTGGTAAATGCGGAATACAATGTGATGGAGTCTTCTGTAGGTCCGGTAAAGAATCTGTTCCATTTTGCAAATCTGGCGAAAAGCAGCTGGCAGGAGGCCGTGAAGCTTTTTTACTCGCCGCAGTTCGTCAGCATATTATCCGGGCGTGACAGACAGTATCTGGATCCTTACAGGGCGCTTTCGGCGGTGCCGCGCTCCGAGCCGAATGTGGAGGAATTCCTGATCCAGATCAACAAGAAGCAGCGGGTGGATTTCCGGGTGGAAGAGCATCAGATCGCGCTGGATTACGGGACGGATCTGAATGGGGAGAGCGTGGCCGAGCGGCAGGTGAACATTGTGCGGAACGGCTGGGGATATACCCGGCTTTACATAGAGTGCAGCGGAGAGTTTCTGTTTACGGAAAAGGATGTGCTCACAGATGATGACTTCCTGGGAAATTACTGCTCGCTGCCGGTGTTCGTGGACGGGAGCAAGTGCAGGAAAGGCCGCAGCTTCGGTGAGATCTGTCTGTACAATTTTCATGTTCTTCTCACCGTTTCCGTGACTGTGCAGCGGGAGGACGGCGCTGCCGTGCGGCGGGCGCAGCTGAAGCAGAAACAGGTCCGTGTCCAGTTAATGAATTCGTATCTGGATTTCCGCAACAAAAAGATAAACGCGGCCGGGTGGCTGAAAGAGTCCGGGACTTTGGTGGAACGGATGGTGGCCAGGGATGAGAACGATGCGGAAGCCCGGCTTTTTCAGGCTCAGATGCTGATCACGGAGGAGCGGTACAACGAGGCGGGCTGGATCCTGGACCATGTGTCGGAGCTGTTGGAGCAGCAGCCCCACGATGAGGCGCTGACGGCATATTATCTGTATCTGACCACGCTGATCCACCGGGACGGGCCGTATGTGGAGCGGGTGACGGAGCGCGTGGAGCAGATCTACAGGGAGGACGATACGAACTGGCGGGCGGCCTGGCTGCTTTTATACCTGTCCGAGGATTACCGCAAATCAGTGCCGGGGAAATGGCGTTTCCTGGAGCGTCAGTTCGAGGCCGGATGCAGCAGCCCTCTCCTTTATATGGAGACGGTGACGCTGATCAATAACAATCCGGCGGCCTTAAGGAAGCTGGGGCAGTTCGAGCTGCAGGTATTGTGGTACGGGACGCGCCGGGATCTGCTGAAGCCGGAGGTGAC
The DNA here is from genome assembly GCA_947631715.1 of uncultured Acetatifactor sp. Lineage (GTDB taxonomy): Bacteria > Bacillota > Clostridia > Lachnospirales > Lachnospiraceae > Acetatifactor. Next base: position 10,469 of record CANRMK010000029.1, on the reverse strand, counting down.
GGAACAGCTTTTGTACCTGACGGGAAAGGTCCGGGATTTCCAGCCGGTCCTGTATCGGATTCTTGTGGCGCTGTACGGCAGAAAAAAAGACGTGAGGCTTTTACAGGAGATCTGCACACTTCTGATCAAGGGCGGAAAGTCCGGCCGGAAATACTTTGCGTGGTATCAGGCCGGAGTGAATGCAAAGCTCAGGATCACAAAGCTGTTCGAGTATTATATGCTTTCGCTGGATATGGAGAAAAATCAGGAGCTGCCTAAGACAGTGCTGATGTATTTTTCCTATCAGATGAATCTGGACTATGAGCGCAGCGCGTATCTGTACGACTATGTCCTGCAGCACGGGGACAGGCTTGGAGATATGATGGATGCGTACCGTCCGCGGATGGAACAGTTCGTCCTGGAGCAGATCAAAAAGGAACACATTAACAGGCCGTTGGCCGATCTCTATAACCGCCTGCTGCGGCCGGGAATGGTCACAAAGGAGACCAGCGGCCCTCTTTCCAGGCTCCTCTTTGCCCATCTGATCCGGGTGGAGGACAGCAGGCTGCGGAAAGTATATGTGTACCAGCCGGGGAACGAGCGCCCGGCGGAATATACCTTGAACGGCGGGCGGACCTGGGTGGCCCTTTACGGGAACGAGTATACGGTGGTCTTTGAGGACAGTTCCAGGAACCGGTACATCAGCACGGCGGAATACACCATTGAGAAGCTGATGCTCCCCGGGAAGTATCTGCGCCTGCTCATGCCGTATCTGGAGCAGAACCCGGAGCTGGACCTGTTCTTGTGCACGGCCGAGAGGGAGGAGACGGTGCAGGAGAGCGTCAGCCGCGGGCTGAGAGTGCTGGAGAGCGGCCTGGCGTCCCCGCAGCTTAAGCGGGAGCTGTATCTGCGGATCCTGAAGCAGTATTACGATTCGGACAATCTGCGGGCGCTGGACGAGTATCTTGAGAGAGTGCCCGGGGACGAGCTGACCATGGAGGAGCGGGGCGAGGCAGTCCGGTATATGGTGCTTCGGGGCAAATATGAGCTGGCCGGCACATGGCTGAGAGAGTACGGCCCTTATTTTGTGGATCCCAAGGTGCTGGTGAGGCTGATCAGCCCTCTCATAGAGAAGAGCGGGAATATGGAGGATCCGCTGCTCACAGCGGCTGCGGCCTGTGCTTTCCGGCGAAGGAAATACGACGGGACGGTGTTAAAATACTTGTCCCTGTACGGCCGGGGCATGGCGAAGAATCTTCGGGATATCTGGAAAGCGGCCAGGGATTTTGATGTGGACTGCTATGAGCTCAGCGAGAGGATCCTGGTGCAGATGCTGTACTCGGGCGCCTTTGTGGGCGAAAAAATGGAGATATTCCACTATTATATCTCCCAGGGGCCGAAACCGGAGGTGGAGGAGGCTTTTCTCGCACAGTGCGCCTATGACTATTTTGTCAGGGAGAGAGTGACTCCGGCAGACGTGTTCCGGGAGATCCAGAACATGTATCTGAGGGGGGAGCCTGTGCAGAGAGTCTGCAAACTGGGGATGTTAAAGTATTATGCCGAGGATCCCGCCAGTCTGGACGGCGAGGGAGAGCGGCTGGCGGGGGACTTCCTGAAAGAATTTTTGTCGGAGGGGATCCATCTGGAATGGTTCAAGGCGTTCAGGCAGTTTCCCTGGGTGCAGCAGGAGCTGATCGACAAGACGGTGGTGGAATACCGTGCGGAGCCCGGAAGCAGGGCCTGCATTCACTATGTGATCACCAACGACAGCGGGGAATCCGAAGAATATGTCTCCGAGTACATGCGGGAGGTGTACGGCGGAGTGTGCTTTAAGGAATTTGTCCTCTTTTTCGGGGAAAGCCTGCAATATTACATCACGGAGGAGAAAGAGGGCGGGGAGGCCAGGCTCACGGAGAGCGGAACCCTGCAGAAGAGCGATATTAGGGGGGACGGCAGCGACAGCCGCTATCAGCTGATCAATGATATTGTGATCAGCCGCACCATGCAGGATCTGGATACCATGGATGACCTGCTGGAAGAATATTACAGAAAGGAGTTCCTGAACGGGCGCCTGTTCCGGCTGAAATAGAAGTGCGGACGGCGGGAAATGAGAATGGGTTTATTCGGCGGCGATAAATTGATCCTGGGGTACGACCTGGGCAATGAATTCTGTCAGATCAGCTGTGCGCGTTCCGACAGCGGGGAGGCGGAGACTCTCTCCCAGGTGGCGGGGGCGCAGAATTATAATATTCCCACCGTGCTGTGCAAGCGGGCGGGCGTGAATCAGTGGTTCTACGGAAAGGAAGCCCTGAAGTACGCAGACGAGGAACAGGGGATCCTTGTGGAGAATCTGCTGGGCCTGGCCCTGGAGGGGGAACCGGTGCTGATAGAGGGGGAGAGCTTTGACCCGGCGGCTCTTTTGGCGCTGTTCTTTAAGAGGAGCCTGGGCCTGGTGTCCCAGGTGAGCTCTGCGGAGAGGATCGGGGCGCTGATGATCACCTGCGAAATGGTGGACGGCAGGGTCCTGGACGTGCTGAACCGCGTGGTGGCTGCCGTTCACCTTAAGACAGACAAGGTCTCTATCCAGAGCCATACAGAGAGCTTTTATAATTATATGCTGCGTCAGCCCAGAGAGCTCTGGATCAATAGGGCGCTGCTGTTCGACTACCGGGCAAGCTGCATGCGCATTTATCAGATGGAGTGCAACCGGAGGACTACGCCTGTGGTGGCCTTTATCCGCGAGGAGGCCCATCCCTTTTACCGGTGGGAGCCCCTGCCGGAGGATAAGACGGAGCGGGAGGAGCGTGCGGCGGAGTTAGACAGCGCATTTCTGCGCCTTGCGGAAAAGTATGGCAGTGAGCGGACGGAGAGCGTATACCTGATCGGAGACGGCTTTGAGCAGGAGTGGCTGAGGGAATCCCTGCGTTTCCTCTGCAGAGGACGGAGGGTATTTCAGGGCAACAACCTGTTCAGCAAGGGCGCCTGCTATGGCATGCAGGAGCGGATCAATGCCAGCGCCGCAGGCCGCGAGCATGTGTTTCTCGGCAACGAGAAGCTCAAGGCCAATATCGGCATGGAGATACTGCGTCAGGGCGAGCGATCCTATTACGCGCTTCTGGATGCCGGCGTGAACTGGTATGAGGCGGACGAGACCCTGGAATTTTATATCCAGGACGGCAATGAGATCACACTGAAGATCACACCCTTGACCGGGAAGGGCAGCAAGGAGGCCAGGATCATCCTGGAGGACTTCCCCGGCGGGATTTCCCGGCTGCGGGCCAGGTTCTATCTGGAGGCGGAGAATCTGCTGGCAGTGGAGATACAGGATTTGGGCTTCGGGGAATTCAGGTCTGCCTCCAGGATGGTGTGGCAGGAGAGGATCGAGCTGTATTCCAATGGGTGAGAGGATAAGAGAGCATGAGAGTCAGTGTCTGCGTGGGAAATTATGCGAAAACTCCATATTGTGTCCCGGGGCTTGAAATGAACGTATACTGCATGGAGGAGCTTTGCTACTGCATGAAAGAAAACGTATTTCTGCTGGACGTCTCGTTGATGAATGACAGGCTGTTACATTGGATCGAGCAGGAGTGCGGGCTGAAAGAGCTTGCAAAAGAGCTGCATCCGCTGGTGCACAGACAGGGATCCCTCAGCGGCTTCGTTAGAATGCTGATGGAGTACACGGGGCTGTATGAAAAAAGTGTGATCCGCCAGGTGGAACAGATGCTCAGACAGGGCGCCGGTCTGAGTCGGATCGAGCGGAAAAAGGGCCAGGTGGACTACCTGGTGAACAAGAAGAAATATATAGCGGCGGTAAGGGAATATGACGGGCTTTTAGCCATGTGGAAAGAACAGGAGAGCGCCGGGGAGCCGCTTCCCGCCGTGAGCTGCCTGTCCGCTATCCTGCACAATAAGGGAGTGGCCCTGGCGGGCATGATGCTTTATGAGAGAGCGGCGGAGTGCTTTCTGGCGGCTTACCGGGCGGACGGATCGGCGGATTGCTTTCGGGACTATCTGGCGGCCAGGCGCATGATGCTTTCGGAGAGCGAATACGTGGCGTTTGCGTCCGAGCAGTCGGAGGGGTATGAACAGACGCTGGAGCTGGAAAGAGATATGGAAAGGTTCCGGGAGGAATGGGAACAGCAGCCGGAATATCTTCTTTTGTATCACAGGCGGGAGAGCCGCACAGGCGGAGATAGGCAGCAGTATCAGGAAGAGAGCGGAAGACTGATAAGGAACATGAAAGACAGCTACCGCAGCAGCGTGAGCGGATAACAGGAGCATGGCGGATGGGACTCTTTAAAAAATTGTGGGGCAGGAAAAGGGGAGAGCCGGAGGCATCGGAGGAACGATGGAACGAAGATGGCGGCTGGGATGACCTGGAATACGATTTTGGCGCCCTGGACCTTACGGACGACGACCAGCGCAGGCAGTATGTGGGGGACTGGCTGGATCAGGCGGCGGAGGCGTCCAGGGAGCTGGAGGAGCTAAAGGGCGAATATTCCCTGGTGACGGCATATCTGACGGATATTGAGGAAATTGAGGCGCTTCCGAAAGAGGAGCGGGATGTATTGAACGGTATTGCCACACGGCTGCTGACATTCACCGGGGAGCGGGAGCGGTATCAGCAGAAAAAAGACCGGATGAAGGACTCCGATTACTACCGTATGCGGCAGCAGGAAGCGGATGTCCAGGAGGGCATCGACAAGCTGAAGGAATGTGAGGGATACGGGACGCTTGTGAGGCAGGACATGCGGCGCCTGGAGAAAGAGCGCCATGCCTATGCGTACCGGAAAGCGGAGCTGGAGAGTATGCTGGCCAATTACCGGGGAATGGCCGTGATCTTCCTGGCGGCTCTGGCCGTGTGCGTGGCGCTCCTTTTGATTCTGCAGTTTGGCTTTTCCATGGATGCGCAGATCGGGTATGTAATCTCTATAGGCGCCGCCGCCATCGCGCTCACTGTCCTTTATGTAAAGCATTCCGACGCGGAGCGGGAGAAGAGCAGAGTGGAAAAAGCCACCAATAAGCTGATCCTGCTGCAGAATAAGGTGAAGATCCGCTATGTGAATAATCGGAACCTCTCGGAATATCTGCATATCAAGTACAATGCGAAAAGCGCCGAGAGCCTGGAAAAGCTCTGGGACCTGTATCAGCAGGAGAAGGAGGAGCGCAAGCAGTATGCGGAGGCTGAGGCAAAGCTGGAGTATTACCAGAAACAGATGCTGGAGAGGCTGAACAATTACCAGCTCACGGATCCGTCCCGGTGGCTGAACCGGCCGGCGGCTCTTTTAGACCCAAGGGAGATGGTAGAGATACGCCATGAGCTGATCCTGCGGCGCCAGGCGCTGCGCAGGCAGATGGAGTACAACCGTGAAATAGCCCAGAGATCCAGGACTGAGATTCTGGATCTGGCAAAGCGTTACCCCGCCTATGCCGCGGAGATCATGGCCATGGTGGACAGGTATGAATAGGCCCGGCTATTGATTTATGGCCCTGTATCAGTTATAATGTAGAAATGCAGCCGCCTGTCCCGGGGAAGACTCACGGGAAATGAACCTGCAGGCGGGCTTTTCAGGATTGAGACGAAGGATCGATCCACATGCGTGCCAAAGCACGCACAGGAGGTATAAAGATGAAAAAACTGGAACAGCTTTATGAGGGCAAGGCCAAGAAAGTGTTTCTGACCGATGATCCCGATGTACTGATCGTGGATTACAAGGATGATGCCACCGCGTTCAACGGTGAGAAGAGAGGGACGATCGTGGGAAAGGGAGTCATCAACAATAAGATGACGAACCATGTGTTCCGCCTTTTGGAGAAAGAGGGAGTTCCCACACATTTCATCGAGGAGCTGAGCGACAGGGAGACGGCGGTGAAGCGGGTCGAGATCGTTCCCCTTGAGGTGATCATCCGCAATGTGGCGGCAGGCAGCTTCTCCAAGAGGCTGGGCGTGCCGGAGGGCACTCCTTTCAAGGAGCCTACCATCGAGTTCTCCTATAAGAATGACGCCCTGGGGGATCCTCTGATCAACGACTATTTTGCCAGAGCTCTAGACCTTGCCACCTGGGAGGAGATCGAGACGATCAAGAAATACGCATTTCAGGTAAACGAGGTGCTGAAAGCCTATTTCCTCCAGGCGGGGATCAAACTGATCGACTTTAAGATCGAGTTCGGCCGGTATCACGGACAGATCATTCTTGCGGATGAGACCTCGCCCGACACCTGCCGTCTCTGGGATGTGAACACGAATGAAAAGCTGGACAAGGACCGTTTCCGCAGGGATCTGGGAAATGTGGAAGAGGCCTACAACGAAGTGTTCAAACGTCTGGGACTTTAATACAGCATACAGATCATTCAGGCAAAGGCGCCGGATCCGGAGGGGATTCTGCGCCCTTGCGGAGGTTGCGGGGGATTTGCGGAAAGGGAAGGAAACCATCAGTGACCGATCAGATCTACATACAGACAGAAGAGAATGACAAGCTCAGGGAGGAGTGCGGCGTCTTTGGCGCTTACGATTTTGATGGGGGGAATGTGTCTTCCACCATCTACTATGGACTGCTGGCTCTCCAGCACAGAGGCCAGGAGAGCTGCGGCATCGCCGTCAGCGACACGAACGGGCCCAAGGGGAAAGTGATTTCCGCCAAGGACATGGGGCTTGTGAACGAGGCTTTTACGCCGGAGCACCTGGAAAAGCTGCAGGGGGACATCGGCGTGGGCCACGTGCGGTATTCCACCGCGGGCAGCTCCACCAGGGAAAATGCCCAGCCCCTGGTGCTGAACTATGTGAAAGGGACGCTGGGACTGGCCCACAACGGCAATCTGATCAATGCGCCGCAGCTGCGCCGGGAGCTGGAGTACACGGGAGCGATCTTCCAGACCACCATAGACTCCGAAGTCATCGCTTACCACATTGCCAGGGAACGGCTGAATTCACGGACCGTGGAGGAGGCTGTGGGCAGAGCCATGGAGAAGCTGAAAGGGGCGTATTCCCTGGTGATCATGTCGCCGAGAAAGCTGATCGGGGCCAGGGACCCCTTTGGATTCAGGCCCCTGTGCATCGGCAGGCGGGACAATACCTGGCTTCTGGCAAGCGAAAGCTGCGCCCTGGACACTGTGGGAGCTGAGTTCATCCGGGACGTCCTGCCCGGCGAGATCGTGACCATTTCCCCGGAAAAGGGGATCGAATCCTTTATGAGCCATGCCATTCCCGATAAAGAGCAGGCCAGATGCGTGTTCGAATACATCTACTTTGCGCGCCCGGACAGCATTCTGGACGATGTGAGCGTGTATCATTTCCGGCTGATGGCAGGGAGGTTTCTGGCCATCGACTCCCCTGTGGAGGCAGATCTTGTGGTGGGTGTGCCGGAGTCGGGGAACTGTGCGGCGCTGGGGTATTCTCTGCAGTCCGGGATTCCCTATGGCACGGCCTTTGTGAAGAACGCTTATGTGGGCCGCACTTTCATCAAGCCCGGGCAGAAGAGCCGGGAGAACAGCGTACAGGTAAAGCTGAATCCTATCCGGGAGGCGGTGGAGGGAAAGCGGATCATTATGATCGACGATTCCATCGTGCGGGGGACTACTTCGGACCGGATCGTGCATATGCTCCGGGAGGCAGGGGCCAGGGAGGTCCATATGAGGGTAGGCTCCCCGCCGTTCCTGTGGCCCTGCTATTTCGGGACGGATGTGCCTGCCAGGGAGCAGCTGATCGCTTACGGCAGGAGCGTGGAGGAGATCAGCAGGATCATCGGGACGGACAGCCTGGCTTATCTGCGGCTGGAGCGCCTGCAGGAGATCATGGGGAACAGAAAGATCTGCACAGGCTGCTTTACGGGAAAATATCCTATGGAGCCGCCCGCAGAGGATATCAGAGGAGAATTTGAAAAATAAGATCCGGAAAGGAGAACCGAACACATGAGCACTGACAGATACCAGAGCCCTTTGTCCGAACGCTATGCCAGCAGGGAGATGCAGTACATTTTCTCCCCCGATATGAAATTCCGCACCTGGCGCAGGCTGTGGATCGCCCTGGCGGAGACAGAGAAAGAGCTGGGCCTATCCCAGAACGGCGTGCCGGTGATCACGGACGAGCAGATCGAAGAGCTGAAGAGCCATGCGGAGGATATTAATTACGAGGTGGCAAAGGCCCGGGAAAAAGAAGTGCGCCATGATGTGATGAGCCATGTGTACGCATACGGGAAACAGTGCCCGAAAGCCGCGGGCATCATCCACCTGGGAGCCACGTCCTGCTATGTGGGCGACAACACAGATATCATAGTCATGACCGAGGCGCTGAAGCTGGTAAAGAGAAAGCTGATAAACGTGATGGACAAACTGGCTGACTTCGCGGAAAAGTACAGGGCGCAGCCCACGCTGGCCTTTACTCATTTTCAGCCGGCCCAGCCCACCACTGTGGGGAAGCGGGCCTGCCTGTGGCTGCAGGAGTTCTGCCTGGACCTGGAGGATCTGGACCATGTGCTCTCGGGAATGAAGCTTTTGGGCTCCAAGGGGACCACCGGCACTCAGGCGTCATTTCTGGAGCTTTTTGACGGGGATCAGGAGACTGTGGACAAGATCGATCCCATGATCGCGGCGAAGATGGGATTTAAGGAGTGCTATCCTGTGTCGGGGCAGACCTACTCCCGGAAAGTGGACACCAGAGTGGCCAATGTGCTGGCAGGCATAGCGGCTTCCGCCCACAAGATGAGCAACGATATCCGCCTGCTCCAGCACTTAAAGGAGGTGGAGGAGCCCTTTGAGAAGAGCCAGATCGGGTCCTCCGCCATGGCCTACAAGAGAAATCCCATGCGCAGCGAGCGGATCGCGTCTCTTGCCAGATATGTGATGGTGGATGCGCTGAATCCCGCTATCACCTCCGCTGTTCAGTGGTTCGAGCGGACTCTGGACGATTCCGCCAACAAGCGCCTCTCCATTCCGGAGGGATTTCTGGCGGTGGATGGGATCCTGGATCTGTGCCTGAATGTGGTGGACGGGCTTGTGGTGTATCCGAAAGTGATCGAGAAGCACCTGCGCAGCGAACTGCCCTTTATGGCGACAGAGAATATCATGATGGACGCGGTGAAGAACGGAGGCGACCGCCAGGAGCTTCACGAACGCATCAGGGAGCTGTCCATGGAGGCCGGGCGCACTGTAAAGGTGGAGGGAAAAGAGAATAATCTGCTGGAGCTGATCGCGGCGGATCCCGCTTTCAATCTGACGCTGGAAGAGCTGAAGAAAGCCATGGAGCCGGAGCGGTATACAGGGCGTGCCAAAGAGCAGGTGGATGCGTTCTTAAGAGACGTGGTGCGGCCGGTGCTCCTGGAAAATAAGGAACTGCTGGGCATGAAAGCGGAGATTTCGGTGTAACGTGTGTCTGGATAAGAGGATAGGGAGAATCATATATGGGCGGATTTTTTGGCGTTGCTTCAAAAGAGGACTGTGTGTTCGATCTGTTCTTCGGAACGGATTACCATTCCCATCTGGGGACCAGGCGGGCCGGAATGGCCGTATACAGCAAGGAGGCAGGGTTCGACAGGGCGATCCACAACATTGAGAATGCCCCTTTCCGCACCAAATTTGACAAGGACGTCAACGAGATGCACGGCAATATGGGGATTGGCTGTATCTCGGACTATGAGCCGCAGCCTCTGATGGTGCGCTCCCACCACGGCACCTACGCCATTGCCACGGTGGGAAAGATCAACAATACCGACGAGCTGATCAGGGAACTGTTTGAAAAGGGACATTCCCACTTTCTGGAGATGAGCGGCGGGGATATCAATGCCACGGAGCTGACGGCCTCCATCATAAATCAGGAGGACAACCTGGTGGACGGCATCCGCCGGGCGCAGGAGGTCATTGACGGCTCCATGACGATCCTGCTGCTGACGCCCAAGGGCATCTATGCGGCCCGGGACAGGCTGGGCAGGACGCCTGTGGCGATCGGGAAAAAGGACGACGCCCGATGCGTCTCCTTTGAGAGCTTTGCCTATCTGAATCTGGGATATCAGGAAGAGCGGGAGCTGGGGCCGGGAGAGATTGCAGTAGTGACACCGGAGGGCGTGACCACGCTGGCCGCTCCCGGAAAAGAGATGAAGATCTGCACCTTTTTGTGGATCTATTACGGATACCCGTCCTCTTCCTATGAGGGGGTCAGCGTGGAACAGATGCGCTATAACTGCGGAGCGCTTCTGGCGGAGCGGGATCACGTCAGGCCGGATATCGTGGCGGGAGTGCCCGATTCCGGAACGGCCCACGCCATCGGTTATGCGAACCGGTCCGGGATCCCGTTCTCCAGGCCCTTTATCAAGTACACCCCCACATGGCCCAGATCCTTTATGCCTACGATCCAGACCCAGAGAAATCTGATCGCCAGAATGAAACTGATCCCGGTGCAGGAGCTGATCCGTGGCAAGAGTCTGCTTCTCATTGACGACTCCATCGTCCGGGGGACACAGATGCGGGAGACGACGGAATTTTTGTATCAGAGCGGCGCC
>CANRMK010000028.1 GCA_947631715.1 uncultured Acetatifactor sp. | reverse complement strand
TTTTCTTCTCATGTTAAAAGCCTATCATATTTTCGACATTTTTTCACGCTGTAAAACCTTAAGAAATTATAAAGCGCCCCTGTCACAGCTCACAGTTGTTCACCGTTCTAGGGAACGGCACCACATCCCGGATATTGCCCATTCCCGTCAGGTACATCACGCATCGCTCAAAGCCAAGGCCAAAGCCCGCATGCCGCACAGAGCCGTATCGGCGCAAATCCAGATAAAAGTCATAGTCCTCTTTCTTAAGGCCCATCTCCTCCATTCTCTGCTCCAGCGCCTCCAGCTTGTCCTCGCGCTGGCTGCCGCCGATGATCTCACCGATGCCGGGCACCAGACAGTCCATGGCCGCCACTGTCTTTCCGTCCTCATTCAGCTTCATATAGAACGCCTTGATCTCCTTGGGGTAATCCGTCACAAAGACAGGGCGCTTGAACACCTCTTCCGTGAGATAGCGCTCATGCTCCGTCTGCAGATCGCAGCCCCAGGAAACCTTATAATCAAATTTGTCATTGTTCTTTGCAAGGATCTCCACGGCCTCCGTATAGGTCACATGGGCAAAGTCGGAATCGGCCACATGCTTAAGCCTCTCGATCAGCCCCTTGTCCACGAACTGGTTAAAGAACGCCATTTCCTCCGGCGCGTTCTCCAGCACATAGCGGATCACATATTTCAGCATTCCCTCCGCCAGCATCATATCGTCTTTCAGGTCCGCAAAGGCCATCTCCGGCTCGATCATCCAGAACTCTGCCGCATGTCTTGTGGTATTGGAGTTCTCCGCCCGGAAAGTAGGCCCGAAAGTATATACATTTTTAAAGGCAAAGGCGTAGGTCTCCACGTTCAGCTGTCCGCTCACCGTGAGGTTCGTGGGCTTCCCGAAAAAATCCTGGCTGTAGTCTATCTGTCCGTCCGCCGTCCTGGGCACATTTTCAAGATCCAGCGTAGTCACCTGGAACATCTCTCCGGCGCCCTCGCAGTCGCTCCCCGTGATCAGGGGCGTGTGCACATATACGAATCCCCGCTCCATAAAAAAGCTGTGGATCGCATAAGCGATCAGAGATCTCACCCGGAACACCGCCTGAAAAGTGTTGGTCCGGGGGCGCAGATGCGGTATCGTGCGCAGGTATTCAAAGCTGTGGCGCTTTTTCTGCAGAGGGTAATCCGCCGTTGAAGGCCCCTCCACTGTCACTTCCTCCGCCTGCATCTCAAAAGGCTGCTTTGCATTGGGCGTCTCCACAATGGTTCCTCTCACCACCAGCGCCGCACCCACGTTGATCCTGCACAGCTCCTGAAAATTCGGAAGCCTGTCCCCGTACACCACCTGAAGCGGTTCAAAGAAAGTGCCGTCGTTGATCACCAGGAATCCGAAGTTTTTGGAATCACGGTTGCTTCTCACCCAGCCGCCCGCCGTGATCTCCTTTCCGATAAAGCTCTCCCTGTTTCGATAAAGTTCACGAATGTCTGTCAGTTCCATATCCCCTCTTTTCCGCTGCCCGGGGCAGCTTACGCTTTGGTCCTACTGTATCGGGCACAGGCTGATCAGATATCTGATCACCTTTTCGCTCATATAATAGTTCCGGAATTCTTCTAAGGTCCTGTCCCCCATAAATTCTTCCACACTTTCGCTGTCACTATTTTTGGCATCTTCTTCCAGCAGGCTCTGCAGCTCTTCATCGGAGACCTGAAGCCCCTCCCGGTTCGCCACTGCCTGAAGCGCCAGATTTTCCCGCACCTGCTTCTCGCCAAAGGTCTGGGCAAATTCCTCCGCTTCCAATCCAAAGTAGGCGGGGGCAAAATCTTCTGCCGGGATTCCGTAATGGGAGGACACCTGTTCCAGATAATCCTCAAAGGTTTTTCTGCTGTCCTCCACCATGCTCTCCGGCAGCTTCTTAAAGGTGCACTGATCCACTAAGGCGGCCAGCACATTATTCTTGATATCGTCCATATCGCTGCTGTTCACATACAGATAATTGAAAACATCCTGCTGCAGCGCCGCAACAGTAGCCACTTCCTCCACTCCCATCAGCGCCACTACAGAGTCTTTCATGTCCCTTACTTCCGGCACAATGTAATTCACGGTAACAGTGAACACCACATCCTGCCCTGCCAGCTCCTCGCTGGAATAATACTCCGGGAACGTCAGGTTCAGATCCACCGTCTCCCCAGGCATGACTCCCACCAGCCCGTCCTCGAACCCGGCAATGAACGAACCGCTCCCGATCGCCAGGAACGCGCCCTGGGCCGTACCGCCGTCAAAGGCAACTCCGTCCTTTTTCCCCTGATAGTCAATATCGACTCCGTCACCCTGCTGCACTACCCGGTCCGTTATCCCATCCTCTGCAGGCATATAGCTGTGATAAGCCTCCATCATCACCTGCCTAATCTGATCGGCCAGCGGTACCGCCACCCCAAGCTCCTTATAGTCTCCTAATTTTACATAAGAGTCCACATCCATCTCGTTCAGTGTTCCCGGCACGCTTTCTTCTTTCGTGCCGCAGCCTGTAAAAAGCCCTGCTGCCAGCAGAGCTGTCAGCATCCAAGATAAGATCTTTTTCATAATAGTTATCTCTCCTTTGCAATTGCAGTCATTTCACCGATCGATGAGCATTTTGCCTCACCCAGCGCGAAGCGGCAGCATACCGATTTATCGGCATAAATTTTGCGACAGCAGAACCATTATATCATATAGATAAATAATTTAAAAGTCCTTTGCGCAACAATCACTCCGGCCCAAATCACTCCGGCCAATCCTAGTTACTCAAAATAATAACAATAACATTTCAATTTCCCCTCCGTCGTATTCAGCCCGGTACTGCCGATGTTCTCCCGGCAGACCGTTGGAGCACGTCGGCACTTGGCGAGGTACTCTCGAGCAGGCATGTCTTGTATGCCTTGGGTCCGTTACGTGCGGAGCCGAGCGGAAGCGCGTCTGCCGGGAGAGCATCGGCAGTACCGGGCGTGACTCGCAAGGGAAAGGCTGAGCTATTACGCTGAACTGTTACTCAAAATAAGCAAAATGACAGGTTGCCTGTTGACATACATCTGTGATAAAATATTTTTATGGCGCTTTGTGAATTTGTCCCGGGGCCGCCATACTACTATTAAAACATCGGGAGGTAACTGATATGAAGCCCTGGATGATCCTATTGATCGTTTTGATCGTCATTGCCGTGATCATAACGGTACTTTATTTTCTTGGGAAAAAGGCACAGAAAAAACAGGCAGAGCAACAGGAAATGCTCAACGCCAACAAGCAGACGATCTCCATGCTCATCATTGACAAAAAGCGTATGAAGCTCAGGGATGCCGGACTTCCGCAGATCGTGCTGGACCAGACGCCAAAGGCCATGCGGGGAGCCAAACTGCCCATCGTAAAGGCAAAGGTAGGCCCTCAGATCATGTCCCTGATCTGCGAAGAGAAGATCTTTGACTCTGTCCCTGTGAAAAAGGAAGTAAAGGCCGTTGTCAGCGGTATCTATGTCCTGGATGTGAAGGGCCTGCACGGCAGGAACGATGCCGTTCCTGTCAAGAAAAAAAGCCGTTTCCGCAAGGCTCTGGAAGCCGCGCAAGAAAAGGCGGGCGCGAAGCCTCTCAAATGAGCTTATTTTGTATACAGCGATCATGAATCACGTAAAACCATATCACATATCAGAGGAAGCATTATGGACGAATATCGAATCAAGGCGCATGCCAAGATCAATCTTGGGCTGGATGTTTTACGGCGGCGTCCCGACGGCTATCATGATGTAAAAATGGTCATGCAGACCATCGGGCTCTGCGACCGGCTGACTCTTAAGAAGATCCCAAACGGCATTGAAATGACCACCGACTCCGCAGAACTCTCCTGCGGCCGGGATAACCTTGCATATCGGGCCGCGGAGCTGATGTTCGGAACGTTTCATATTTCCGGAGGCGTACAGATCAGTCTCGAAAAAAATATCCCCATTGCCGCCGGCATGGCCGGAGGCAGCACCGATGCGGCCGCCGTCATGAAAGGCATCAGCCGCCTGTACGATCTGGACCTGCCCCTGTCAAGGCTTATGGAGCTCGGCGTATCCATCGGCGCAGATGTTCCCTATTGTATCCTGGGCGGGACCGCTCTCGCCGAGGGGATCGGTGAGAAGCTGACGCCGTTAAATCCCATTCCCGATTTCTTTCTTGTGGTGGCGAAGCCGGATATCGGCGTCTCCACAAAATATGTCTATCAGCATCTGGATGCCGGCGGCATTGCCCGGCACCCGGACATTGACGGTATGGTAAGAGCCATTGAATCCGGCAGTCTGCAGGGCGTTCTGGACCGCATGGGAAACGTCCTTGAGAGCGTGACCGTTCCTGCATATCCAGTCATCGACTCTCTGAAGCGCAGAATGCGCGAGCTCAATGCCGTCAACAGTATGATGAGCGGAAGCGGCCCCACCGTCTTCGGTGTCTTTCTCAGTGAACAGGCAGCGGAATTTGCCTGTGACCATCTGCAAAACGAGGGGCTGGCAAAACAGGTCTTCTGCACTACTCCCGTGTAAAACAGCTTCGGTGCCCCGGCAGATCTGCCGCCGGCACAACACAGAAAGGCGGTTTCTATGCAGGATTCTTTCGGAACAAATATGGATGAATTTTTACCGCTGCGCGATGTGGTGTTCAACACGCTGCGCCAGGCCATTCTGATCGGCGAGCTGAGGCCCGGAGAGCGGCTGATGGAGATCCATCTGGCCAACCGGCTGGGGGTGAGCCGGACGCCTATCCGCGAGGCCATCCACAAGCTGGCCCAGGAGGGGCTGGTCACGATCACACCCAGGCGGGGGGCAGAGGTGGCCCAGATCACGGAAAAAAGCATGAACGATGTTCTGGAAGTCCGCCGTGCACTGGACGCCCTTTGTGTGGAGCTTGCATGTGACCGCATCACGGAGGAAAAGCTGGAAGCCCTCCGGGAAGCCTGCGATCACTTTGAGCAGTGTGTGCAGTCCGGAGACAGCAAACAGATCGCCCAGGCCGATGTGGCGCTTCACGACATTATTGTGGAAGCCACCGGCAATCAGCGCCTGATCCAGCTGATCAACAATCTCTCGGAACAGATGTACCGCTACCGCTTTGAATACATCAAGGACAGCAGCCAGCATCAAACTCTGGTGGATGAGCATAGAATTATCTATGAGAGCATCGTCCGCAAGGACAAGGACACTGCGGCAGCCGCAGCACGGACGCATATCGATAATCAGGAGAAAGCGATCATCCGCCAGATCCGTCTGGACAGAGGCAAGGCGGAATAAAACAAAAATTACCGGCAATAATCTCAGTGTTGCAAGTCAAATACCCCGCGAACAGCCATACGGCCGTGCAGACATGTCCGCCTGGCCCGCTGCCCGCGGGAAGAAAACAAAACGAGGTTATTGCATGAAAAACAGACTTCCTGTTCTCCGCATTATTTTGGGACTGTGCGCCGCATTCGGCTGGTGGGGGCTAATCTATCCTGAACTGGCCCTGACTCCGGATACCGTTCTGGTCAGATCAGAGACCGGGGAAAACCTTTCCGCCGAGTGGGATTTTGACGCCGGGCTCTATGAGGATCTTTTGGAGGCCGGACGCGGCAGGCTTGTACTCCGCAGCCGCCTGCTCACAGATTTCAGTTCATTTTGGGAGGCATTTCATCATGAAGATAAATAGAGAGCTTTCACGGAACGCTCCCATCGGCGTATTTGATTCCGGAGTAGGCGGCCTTACGGTATTCCGGGAGATCATGCGCCAGATTCCCAATGAAAAGATTATTTATTTTGGGGACACTGCCCGCGTTCCTTACGGGAGCAAATCCCAGGAGACCGTCACCCGCTATTCGGAACAGATTGTCCGGTTTCTTAAGACCTTTCAGGTAAAGACCATTGTGGTGGCATGCAATACCGCCAGCGCCTATGCCCTGGATACTCTGGAAAAGGATTCGGATGTTCCCATGATCGGTGTCGTAAAGCCGGGCGCCAAATCTGCCGTCCAGGTAACAGGCAACGGCCGGATCGGTGTGATCGCAACTGAGGCCACCATAAACAGTCAGATCTACACCGAATACATAAAAGAACTGAACAGCGATGTCACGATTTACGGAAAAGCCTGTCCTCTGTTCGTTCCTCTGGTGGAGGAGGGGCTTCTAAAGGATCCGGTCACGGACGAGATCGCCCGCCGGTATCTGGCGGAGCTGATCGACATTGATATCGATACGCTGATCCTGGGCTGCACTCATTATCCTCTGATCCGTTCCACGCTGGGACGGATCATGGGAGAGAGGGTCACCCTGGTCAATCCGGCCTATGAGACGGCGCTGGAGTTAAAGAAGATGCTGGAGTCACTGGATCTTCTGAACGACGAGCCGCCGGGACTGGGCAGCGGCCAGTACCGCTTCTATGTCAGCGACAAGGCGGAAAAATTCGTCCGCTTTGCCAATTCCATCATTAAATATGGGATCCTGTCTGCCCAGGCCGTGAACATTGAAGACTACTGACCGAAGTGCGCAGTGTCCGGCATACGTCAACGCATTTGAGGATAAAAATCTTATGGGCAAGAAAGTACAGCTGACCGTCAAAGGGATCCATGGGGGCGACAGCGGCCAAAACAGCACTGAGGAATTCACTGTGGAGGCGGAATATTTTGAGCGCAGCGGCACCCGCTATATCCTTTATGAGGAGCGCAGGGAAAATGACCGCATTCCCTGTACCTTAAAGCTGAAGAACGGCATCCTGGAACTGACAAAAAAAGATTTCTGCCGCACACGCATGATCTTTGAAAGGGGCTGCGAACACCCGGCAGACTATGCCACCCCTTTCGGGGCGCTGCGCCTTGGCATAAGGACCGAAGAGCTTGACTTCGGACAGACGGACAGCCCCCTTGAGATTCAGGCAGATTACTGTCTCCTCCAGGAGGGCCAGGTCTTTTCCCGCTGTAAACTTATCATAAAAATCCAGGATCTGGTATAAACTTTCCGATCCCGCAGGCCGATATAAATTATACAGATCATGGATGATGTTGCGTCCGGCAACGGACAGAAAAGGCGCTTGACGCCGGAAAGAGGGACAATATGAGTGTAAACGGAGTTACATCAACACAGTCTGCAGCTTACAGCTACATTTCCGCAGACACGAAAGTAAATGAGGAAGTAAAGAGCACAGAAGCTGCTGAAACCGAGAAAAAAGAGGATACCGGGGTCGTCTATGAGCCCTCCGCAGATGCTGCCGGAGCCGCTTCCGCAAAAAAGACTTATACTCCCGACACAAATCTGATCAACAAGCTGAAAGCAGATGCTGAGGCCCGCACGGCGCAGCTGCGCAGCCTGGTGGAAAAGATGCTGGGCGGACAGGCCAACGCCTACGGAAAGGCCACCAACATGTGGCAGTTCTTAAAATCCGGTAATTATACAGTAGACAAGGCTACTCAGCTGCAGGCGCAGGCGGATATTGCAGAGGACGGCTACTGGGGCGTAAAGCAGACCTCCGAGAGGATCATCGACTTTGCCAATGCCCTGACCGGCGGGGATCCCGATAAGATCGAGGAAATGCGCAGCGCATTTGAAAAGGGCTACAAGCAGGCCGAAAAGACCTGGGGCGGTTCTCTCCCTGATATCTCACAGCGCACTTATGATGCTGTGATGAAGAAATTCGATGAAATGGCCGAAGCTGCAAAAAAGGCAAACGAGGCTGAGACAGATGTGACCAAATAGGTTTTGCAGCCAGTCCGGTAAAATCCAGTAAAAACAAAATAAAAGAGCGCGGCACTCAGATTTTCTGAACCAGGTGCCGCGCTTTTATTGATGCTGCTTCCTCATCGAGCTTCCCCGTCGATTTGGGAGTTTCTTACTTATAACTTATAATCCAAAATTACGGCAGACATTCCCTGCGGTCTTACGCATCTTAACAGCCCTTTACCACCAGCAGTTTCTGGCCCGGCTTGATCTCATCGCTCTCCAGAGAGTTCATCTCTTTCAGAGTCTCTACCGGCACGTAATACTTTTTCCCGATATTCCAGAGATTATCCCCCTCTTTCGCCACATAGACTACCATTCCCGGAAGTCCGCTCATCTTTGCGCTGTCAAGCTCCGATACGGTCACCTGGCTGATCAGATTTACGGCTATATTTTTAAAAACGACCGTGGAAAAGCACAGGACAGCTTTCACGTCCATCTCTTCTCCGTCCAGCATAGTCACCTGGATCTGTTCCACCTCCGCATGGACCTTTCCCAGATCCTCCGGCGCGATATCCGGAACCTCAAGCGTATATTTATATGGGATCTGAGCCTGGGCACAGCCGTAAGGCGCATCATCGTCCCCTGTGATATACAGAGCTTTTACCGACAAACTTCCCTGGAGCAGGATTCCGTTTTCCACCGTGCTCTGCTGCTCCAAAGCCACCGTTCCCTCGCTGTGCAAAAGCTGCAGGACGCTTCCTCCGGCTACATGGATCCTGTCCGTCACTTTTGTCTTTCCGGTGACCCGGGCCAGCAGTCTGCGGAGATCCGCTTTGTGGGATACCGCCTCCATTTCGTTCGCCACGCCATAGATGTCGGAAATGATCTCCAGCTTCTCCTCTTCGTAAATGCGGATCGAAATGTCCAGAACAAGTTCTACTCCGATGCTCCGCTCTTCCCCGTCAAAATCCGGCCGGACTGTGAGCTCCTGCTGCCCCAGCTGATACCGGATATCCGGGAGCATCCCCTCCGAACAGCCATGGCATTCCAGTGCGCCGCCAAAAGGCAGAGTCGTCTCAAACGAACGGACGGGGTGTTCTTCTCCCTCTCCCTCGTACAATACGAACAGCTTCACGTCCCCCGATATGTTCAGTTTCTCCTCCATCACCTTAAATTCCACATCGCAAAGTGACACGTTGCTCCAGAGGATCTGAAAAATATTGGGATAGTTGGCCGGAAGAGATACCTCCTCTTTCAGCCTGTAAATATCATTTTTGCATATGGCGATCTGGGCAAGCTCCATCGGCATCCTGCGGTATTCCGCCCTCTCGTCTCCATGGATCGCAACGGGCGCCTCTTCGTCATAGAGCTCCTCCACCCGTGCGGTCAGCGTGATCAGGGACTGAAGATTCAGCTTGCGGGAATTGATGATCCCCACAGTCAGATCCTCCACTTCCCCCTCCGCGGCCACAGTGTCCGTAGGCAGTGCCCCCTGAAGTATGACCCTTTCCTCAAAGGGCAGCTTCCCCTCCAGCACCACCAGGCTGCAGCCCTCTTCCTTTGTGTGGTACAGCAGCACATAACAAAGCTTTCCCTTCACAGTGACACTGTCCGCTCCCGGCCTGATCTCATCTATGACAAGTTCCGCTTTCTCCAGGTTCAGAGCATTCACATCCGGCTTATTCTCAGGTATGTTCACATCGTCTTCCAGGGTAAACTGCGTGACCGCCTCCGCTTTTATGCGGTCCATATGTATGTTCCTCTTGATCAGCTCCACAAAGATACCTCCACATATATACTGATATAGGTATATATATGAAAGGATCCTCCGTTTTATGAGCGTGGGGCGCGGAAATTCAGGCCGGACACGATCCGCCCCGGAAAACGGCCTGCGCCATGGACGAACCGTGCGGTACATACAGCCTCACGTCTCTCACCTTACCGCGCCGATCAGTTCCCTTACGTCTTCGATATGATAGGTCTCCAGATATTCCTCAATGCCTCTGATCACCTTTTCCGTGGTATAGGGATCCACGAAGTTCATGGCGCCCACGCTCACCGCGCTGGCTCCCGCCAGCAGGAATTCAACAGCGTCCTCTCCGTCTGCGATGCCTCCCATACCGATAATGGGGATCTTTACCGCCTGAGCTGCCTGATAGATCATTCGCACTGCCACAGGCTTAATGGCGGGGCCGCTTAAGCCGCCGGTCTTGTTGGCCAGCGCAAACTTCCGCCTGTGAATATCGATCTTCATTCCGGTAATGGTATTGATCATGGACAGGGCGTCCGCTCCCGCCGCCTCTGCAGCTCTGGCCATCTCCCCGATATCCGCCACATTCGGGCTCAGCTTCATGATCACCGGCTGCTTTGCGTGGCGCTTGACTTCCCGGGTAATCCCATAGAGCGCTTCTGTCTTTTGCCCGAAAGCAATAGCGCCCTCCTTTACATTCGGGCAGGATACATTGATCTCCAGCATAGAGACCGCCGGTTCCTCCCCCAGGCGCTCCACCACCTCCACATAGTCCTCTACCGTCTTACCGCATACATTGACTATGATCTTTGTATCGAACTGCTTTAGGAAAGGGATATCCCGCTGCAGGAAGACATCAATACCGGGATTCTGCAGGCCGATGGCGTTCAGCATGCCGCCGTAGACCTCCGCCACTCTTGGGACAGGATTCCCCGGCCACGGCACGCTTGCCACACCCTTTGTGACCACGGCTCCCAGCTTATTCAGATCCACAAAATCCGCGTACTCCATACCGGACCCGAAAGTGCCGGAGGCAGTCATCACCGGATTCTTAAAATCAACTCCCGCAATTGTAATCTGTGTGTTCATATCCATACCCCTGCCTATCGCGGACTGTCCCGCGATGCTTTCTCCAAGAAAGATCTGCAATTCCGCTCTCAGATTTCCACCTGGTCTGCCTCGAACACCGGCCCGTCCGTACAGATTCTGGCATTGTTCACATTTGTGTGGGGATGGACCTCTTTTGTCTTCACCACGCACCCTAAGCATGCACCCACTCCGCACGCCATATGCTCCTCCAGAGAAATGTACGCCGGGATCTTAAGCTCTGCCGCCAACGCTTTCACCGCACGGAGCATAGGCATAGGGCCGCAGGCATAGATGATATCCGCGCCCAGCTGATTCTCCCGGACAGCATCCACCACATTGCCCTTTGTCCCTCTGCTGCCATCCTCCGTGGCCAAAAAGAGTTTTCCGTGATCCTCCAGATCCCGGGCCAAAAAAGTCTGCGTTCTATCCCGGTATCCTATGACGATCTGATTCCGGGCCTCGAGCCGCTTTGACAGCTCCACCAGAGGCGGTATCCCAATGCCTCCACCGATGATCAGTGTTTTCTTTCCCTTGCCTTTCTCTACCGGAAATCCATTGCCCAGAGGCCCCAGGATATCCACAGTGCCGCAGGTCTGTCCATCCAGAAGAGAAAGCGAGTAGGTTCCCGTATTTGTCCCGCCTCTCCGATAGACCAGACGTAAGCTCGATCTGTCCCCGCTGACCTCGCAGATGCTGATAGGCCGGGGAAGCAGTTTCGATCTGTCCTTTGTATAAACTCCCACGAACTGGCCGGGGCTGACAGCCTCTGCGAAACCCGGTTCCATAGGATTTAACCACAGATCAAATATCCCGTTTTCCATTTCCCGCTGTGACAGGATCCGTGCGCTGACACGTTTTTTCATCTTCCTAAGTCCTTTCTCAATCACTGCTTTTCCCTGTAGACCTCTTCCCCAGCGGCAATCGTCCTTATGATTTTCCCTTTCAGCCTCCAGCCTGTAAAGGGAGAATTGGACGCCTTGGAGGCGTACTCTCCCGGAACGGTCTCCCCGTTCGGGTCGATCAGCACAATATCCGCCGGCCCGCCCTCGTCCAGATATCCGGCGTCCAGATGATACAGCGCTGCCGGGTTGGTGCTCATGAGCCGCAGCAGATACCGCATCGTCAGATATCCCTTGTCCACCAGCTCTGTAATCCCAAGCGCCAGCGCGGTCTCCAGGCCGATGATGCCGCTGGGCGCCTGGACAATGGGCCGCGCTTTTTCCTCCGCCGTGTGAGGTGCGTGATCCGTGGCAATGATGTCAATGGTCCCGTCCACCAGCCCCCGGATGATCTCCAGGCGGTCCTTTTCCGTGCGCAGAGGCGGATTCATTTTCGCCAGGGAGCCGTATTTTTCCACGGCATCCTCCGTCAGGGTGAAATGGTGCGGCGTTGCCTCCGCGTGAATGTTGGTCCCCTGTTTTTTGGCACGGCGCACCAGTTCCACGGACTCTGCGGCGCTGATGTGCTGAATATTGATACATGCTCCGGTCTCCAACGCCAGCTTCAGATCCCGCCGCACCAGCGTGATCTCCGCCTCTCTGGGTGAACCGCCGATCCCAAGCTTCCGGCTGGCCTCCCCGCGGTTGATACCGTTCTCAGAGATCAGGCCCGGATCCTCCTC
>CANRMK010000027.1 GCA_947631715.1 uncultured Acetatifactor sp. | reverse complement strand
CCGGTACAAAGAATTCGCTAAGCTGGCTTGCAACTTGAAACGAGTTGTTATATCATAGAGATAACCTGTTTCGGTGGAGGAAAATGATGTCAAAGCGCGCACGGGAGGTATAAAAATGAGCGATGCGTATGTGGAATGTCTTGTAAAAGCAAAATCTTCCCTGTTGGGAAAGATCTTTAAGGTGGTGCTGATCGTCGTGGCGGTGGTGTGCCTTCTGCTGTCCATGATGGGATTGTTTCTCTTTATCATTCCCGCGGCCCTGGCTGGAGTGGGAGCGTATTTTTTGTATCTGAACACGGATCTGGAATATGAGTATCTTTACCTGGACAAGGAGCTGGCGGTGGACAAGGTGATGGCGAAATCCCGCAGAAAGCGGGTAGCCGTCTACAATCTGGACAGGATCGAGATATTTGCCCCCATAAACAGCTATCATCTGGACAATTATAAGAACCGAAACGTCAAGGTAAAGGATTACAGCATCGGCGAGGAGCAGAAGCCGGACCTGCGCTATGCCCTGTACTATGAGGGCGGTCAGAAGATTCTCTTAAGCCCCTCTCCGGAGATGGTCAAGGTGATGAAGAACGTGGCTCCGAGAAAAGTATTTTCGGACTGAAAAAATAGGGTAACACGAAACTCAAAAATCAAAAGACAGGAGGATTGGAAATGGGACAGATTATCGGAGAGGGCATTACCTTTGACGATGTGCTCCTGGTACCCGCGTACTCGCAGGTGGTGCCGAATCAGGTGGACCTTACCACATGGCTTACAAAGACGATCAGGCTCAACATTCCCATGATGAGCGCGGGGATGGACACGGTCACGGAACACCGCATGGCCATCGCCATGGCGAGACAGGGCGGAATCGGCATCATACATAAGAATATGTCCATCGAGGCCCAGGCTGAGGAGGTGGACAAGGTAAAGCGGTCGGAGAACGGCGTGATCACGGATCCTTTCTCTCTGACTCCGGAGCATACCCTGGGGGACGCGGACGCCCTTATGGGGAAATTCCGCATCTCCGGCGTGCCTATCACGGAGGGCAGGAAGCTGGTGGGCATCATTACCAACCGGGATCTGAAGTTTGAGACGGACTTCACCAAGAAGATCAAGGAATCCATGACCAGCGAGAATCTGATCACCGCCCACGAGGGCATTACCCTGGAGGAAGCCAAGAAGATCCTCGCCGCAGCCAGGAAAGAGAAGCTTCCCATTGTGGACGATGACTTTAACCTGAAAGGCCTGATCACCATCAAGGACATCGAGAAGACCATCAAGTATCCCCTGGCGGCCAAGGACGCTCAGGGCCGTCTGCTGTGCGGCGCGGGCGTGGGCATCACCGCAAATGTGCTGGACCGGGTGGCGGAGCTTGTGAACGCAAAGGTGGACGTGGTGGTGCTGGACAGCGCCCACGGCCATTCCCAGAACGTATTGAACTGTCTGAGAATGATCAAGGAAAAGTACCCGGATCTGCAGGTGATCGCCGGGAATGTGGCTACCGGACAGGCCGCCAGGGATCTCATCGAAAACGGCGCAGATGCAGTCAAGGTGGGCATCGGACCCGGATCCATCTGCACTACCCGCGTGGTGGCGGGCATCGGCGTGCCCCAGATCACCGCGATCATGGACTGCTATGAGGCGGCAAAAGAATACGGCATTCCGATTATCGCTGACGGCGGCATCAAGTATTCCGGCGACATTACAAAGGCGCTGGCGGCAGGCGGCAGCGTCTGCATGATGGGCAGCATGTTCGCAGGCTGTGAGGAGAGCCCCGGGGATTATGAGCTGTTCCAGGGCAGGAAATACAAGGTGTACCGCGGCATGGGCTCCATCGCGGCCATGGAGAACGGGAGCAAGGACCGTTATTTCCAGGAGAACGCGAAGAAGCTGGTGCCGGAGGGCGTGGAGGGACGTGTGCCCTACAAGGGAGAAGTGGAGGACACGGTATTCCAGCTTTTGGGCGGCCTGCGCTCCGGCATGGGATACTGCGGCGCCAGCACCATTCCGGAACTGCGAGAGAACGGAAAATTCATAAAGATCTCGGCGGCTTCCCTGAAAGAGAGCCATCCCCATGATATTCATATCACCAAGGAGGCGCCGAACTACAGCGTAGACGAATAACAGGGGAGATCGGGCGGCAGCGTTCCAAGCAGGACGCTGTCCGCAGCCCGGGGGAACCGGCGGGCAGAAAACCGGAATCGGAGGAGTTACAGTGCGCAATCTGTCGGAGCTGATCGATCGGGAAAAACTGCAGCTGATCCAGGAGGAGCTGTGCTGCGCCACAGGGATCTGCGCTTACTGCCTGGACGCGGAGGGGCGCAAGCTTACGGAGCTTTCCGGCACGCCGGAAAGGAAAGCCCGGGCGCAGGAGTACGCAGGGCATAGCGGCGTTGCCATGGCCCTTGAGAGGGTGGAAGAGGGCTCTCTGGAGGATCTTGCCCTGGAGGATCTGGAGGGCGGGGATCAGGTGGCGGCCGCGGCAATCAGGGACAAGGGAGATACGGTGATATACTGGGTCGTATTCTTCCTGCCCCAGGACGGTGACAGCGACCGGGGCAGATTTATGAAGACTGTGGATTTCCTGCGCGATTTCAGCAGTATCCTGATCCGGAACAAGATCATCAGCTTCAGCGCAGAGGTGGAGAGCCGCAGGAGCCGGGATGCCCAGCAGGAGATGAGCAGGAGCCTCCACACAACGGAAGCCATGGCCAGCGTGGTCAGCCTTTTAGACAGCGATGAGCCGGCGGTGAAGCTGATGGAGGAATGGCTGAGGCTGGTAAGCGTATATCTGGATGTGGACACCTCGCAGCTCTACCAGAACGACAAACAGACCGATACTATGGATCTTAGGTGCGAATGGCTTGCGCCGGGCCAGGCCTCCATCTATGACAGGACCCACAGGCTTACGATTCCCCGAATGCTGCGGACGGAAAAGCCTATGATCATTTCCTCGGACGTGCCGGACGAGGATCTTAAAGTTTACTTAAAAGAGTGGAAGCTTCAGGCGCTGATCCAGCTTCCGGTGATCCAGAGGGGAGACCAGGGAGCGCTTATGTTGTCTCTGAACCACAGGAAGCGCCATGTCTGGACCATGGAGGAGATCAAGTTCTCCTGTGATGCGGTGCGGGTCCTGAACAGTATTCTCGCCAGGAGGCTGCAGAAGAGCGCTATCACGGAATCCTATAAGGCCATGGAGACCGTGCTGGACAATGTGGGCTGCTCTGTCTATGTGACGGAGCGGGGGACAGGGGAAATGCTGTTCGCCAACAGGTGGATGCAGAGCACTTTCGGAAAGGAGCTAAAGGACGGTACTTTTTCGGAAATGCTGCGCCAGGCGCTGGCCGGGGGGCAGGAGAGCGGCGTCTGTCAGCTTGAGCATGTAAGGCGCGGACGCTGGTACGACCTGATGCAGAGGCAGGTCTCCTGGATAGACGGCAGGCAGGCGGTCATTTATTCCCTGTATGATATCACGGACAAAAAGCTCTATCAGCGCAAGATCGAGATGCAGGCGAACACGGATTTCCTCACAGGGCTCTACAACCGGATGTGCTGTGAGAGAGACTTGGCCCGCCAGCTGGACGAGGCGCAGAAAGGCGCCGGAAAAGGGGCGCTCTTCTATCTTGATCTGGACGATTTCAAACACATCAACGACGGCTTAGGGCACCAGTACGGAGATGTGCTGTTAAAATCCATCTCCCATGCCCTGCAGCGGATCCCGGGGATCCAGGAAAGCTGCTACCGCGTGGGAGGAGACGAATTTGTGATCATTGTCCCCGCCCGGTATTACGGCGAGTATGACAGGATCGTAGAGGATATCCGCGGAGTGTTCTCAAGGCCGTGGCCCTTAAAGGACGGAGATTATTACTGCACCATGAGCATGGGCTGCGTCACGTTCCCGGA
Source organism: uncultured Acetatifactor sp. (assembly GCA_947631715.1). Taxonomy (GTDB): domain Bacteria; phylum Bacillota; class Clostridia; order Lachnospirales; family Lachnospiraceae; genus Acetatifactor. Next base: position 8,703 of record CANRMK010000027.1, on the reverse strand, counting down.
CATGGGTTCTACCGTGGCGGAGCTTGTGAAGAAAGCCGATATCGCTCTGTATGAGGCAAAGCGCAGCGGCAAGAACCGGATCCTGCAGTATCAGAATGGAGACATCACAGGCTCCGGCAGGCGTCTGGACATGGAGAAGAACATGCGCGATGCCGCGGAGAACGGCTGCAGGGAGTTTGAGGTCTATTATCAGCCTATCGTCAACGTGCAGGAGGGAGAGACCTGCGCCGGGGCGGAGGCGCTGATCCGCTGGAACAGCTCAAAGCTGGGCTTCATTCCGCCTGCGGAATTTGTGCCCCTGGCGGAATACCTGGGACTGATCAATCCCATCGGCGGCTATGTGCTGAAAGAGGCGTGCGAGCAGTGCCACAGGTGGAACCAGGCGGGATATCCGGATTATAAGGTGAATGTGAACCTCTCCGTGGTGCAGCTGCTCCAGGCGGACGTAGTGGAGAGTGTGGAGCGGGCGCTGGAGGAGTCGGGGCTTGCGCCGCGCAACCTTGTCCTTGAGGTGACGGAGAGCCTTGCCATCAACGATATGGAGCGCATGAAAGGGATCCTGAACCGGATCAGGTCGCTGGGCGTGAAGATCGCGCTGGACGATTTCGGAACCGGCTACTCCTCCCTGAACCACATCAGGGAGATCCCTTTCGACCTGATCAAGGTGGACCAGAGCTTTTCAAAAGACCTGGCCACGGACGCCTTTTCCAGATCCTTTATCAAGATGGTGGCGGAGCTGGCGGGGACTCTCGGAGTCCGCGTCTGCGTGGAGGGAATCGAGACGAAAGAGCAGCTTAAGATGCTGGGCGGCATGAACGTGGAATACATACAGGGATTTTATTTTGACCGTCCCATGAAGCGCCAGGATTTTGAGAGAAAATATGCCCCGGACGTCCCATGATGGACGCCAGGCTTTATTTACAGAATACAAGGAGGAATCATATGCTGCAGCTGGACCAGGAACTGAAGAACAATGCCTACCCCGGAAGAGGGATCGTGATCGGCCGCTCCGAGGACGGGGAGTATGCCGTTACAGCTTATTTTATCATGGGGCGGAGCTCCAACAGCCGGAACCGGGTGTTCGTAACGGAGGGGGAGGGGATCCGCACGGAGGCTTTCGATCCCTCTAAGCTGGAGGATCCCAGCCTGATCATCTATGCGCCGGTCCGTGTGCTGGGCAGCCATACCATCGTTACCAACGGGGATCAGACGGATACCGTCTTTGAGGGGCTCAAGGCCGGAAAGACCTTTGAGCAGTCCTTAAGGAGCAGGGAATTTGAGCCGGACGGGCCCAACTACACCCCCAGGATCTCCGGCCTGATGCATGTGGAAAAGGGAAATTACAGCTACAGCCTGTCCATCTTAAAGAGCGACGGGGGAAGCCCTGACTGCTGCTGCAGATATACGTTCGACTATGACAGGCCCGCGGCGGGAGAGGGACATTTTATCCACACCTATATGCATGACGGAAATCCCCTGCCCAGCTTTCAGGGGGAGCCCAAAAAGGTGCAGATCCAGGGCGATATCGACAGCTTTACGAAGCTTGTGTGGGACAGCCTGAATGAGGAGAACAGGGTATCGCTGTTCGTGCGCTATATCCATATCGCCACGGGGCAGACCGCTGCGTCCCGGATCGTGAACAAGAACGAAAAATGACATACCGCCGCAGCCTGCGGCAGAATGAGAGGAAACATGAAAGAGATCGAACTGAAATACGGATGCAATCCAAACCAGAAGCCTTCCAGGATCTATATGGAGGACGGAAGCGAGCTTCCCGTCACTGTCTTGAACGGCAGGCCCGGATATATCAATTTCCTGGACGCCTTTAACGGCTGGCAGCTGGTAAAGGAGCTGAAAGAGGCTTCAGGGCTTCCCGCGGCGGCGTCATTTAAGCATGTGTCCCCGGCAGGGGCGGCGGTGGGGCTGCCTCTGGACGATACTCTGGCGAAGATCTACTGGGTGGACGATCTGGGAGAGCTGTCCCCCTTAGCATGCGCTTACGCAAGGGCCAGAGGCGCGGACAGAATGTCCTCTTTCGGGGACTTTATCGCCCTTTCCGATGTGTGCGACACTGACACCGCAAGGCTGATCAAGCGGGAGGTGTCCGACGGCGTCATTGCCCCCGGCTATACGGAGGAGGCCCTGGAGCTCTTAAAGGGCAAGAAAAAGGGCGCCTACAATGTGATCCAGATCGATGCCTCCTATGTGCCTGCGCCCAAGGAGAAGAAGCAGGTCTACGGCATCACCTTTGAACAGGGCCGAAATGACCTGAAAGTGGACGGGGAGCTCTTGTCCCATATTGTGACGGAAAATAAGGAGATCCCGGCAGACGCACTGACCGATATGAAGATCGCCCTGATCACCTTAAAATACACGCAGTCCAATTCCGTCTGCTATGTGAAGAACGGACAGGCCATCGGGATCGGCGCCGGGCAGCAGTCCAGGATCCACTGCACCAGGCTTGCGGGCACCAAGGCGGATAACTGGTTCCTGCGCCAGTCTCCCCAGGTGATGGGGCTGCAGTTCGCGGAGGGCCTGGGCAGGGCGGACAGGGACAACGCCATAGACGTTTACATAGGTGACGAGTACATGGATATCCTTGCGGACGGGGTGTGGGAGAAGACCTTTCGGGTAAAGCCCCCTGTGTTCACCCCCGGGGAAAAGAGGGCCTGGCTTGACGGAATGCAGGGCGTGACCCTGGGCTCCGATGCGTTTTTCCCTTTTTCGGACAACATTGAGCGTGCGGCAAAGAGCGGGGTGAAATACATCGCCCAGCCCGGCGGGTCCGTCAGGGACGACGCGGTGATCGACTGCTGCAACAGGCACGGCATGGTGATGGCGTTTACGGGGATCCGGCTGTTCCATCACTGAGCGGGGAATATTTTGTAAGAACGGAAGCGCCCGGACGGGCCGCGCCGCTTTTCTTTCAGCGAAGAAATACGGAACCAGAAAACGGAGGCGCACATGAGGCTGTCAGACCTGGAGGAATACGATCGGATTACCATACAATGCCACGACAATCCCGATGCGGACGCACTGGCGTCCGGATATGGGCTGTACTGCTATTTTTGCAGCCGGGACAAGGACGTGCATCTTGTGTACAGCGGCCGGAACAAGATCCAGAAATCCAACCTCTGCCTGATGGTGGACAAGCTGAAGCTGCCGGTGGAGTATGTGGGCTGTGAGGACGGCCCCATCAGGGTAGAGGGGCTCCTGATCACCGTGGACTGCCAGTACGGCGCCGGGAACGTGACGGGGCTGGCGGCGGAGAATGTGGCGGTCATAGACCACCACCAGGTGGAGAAGATGACCACGCCCCTGAGCATCATCAATCCCAACCTGGGAAGCTGCTCCACGCTGGTCTGGAAGCTGCTCACGGAGGAGGGCTTTGACATTGAGAGCGATGAGATGCTGGGAACGGCGCTGTACTATGGGCTCTACACGGACACGAACCAGTTCTCCGAGCTTTACAATCCTCTGGATCTGGACATGCGGGAGGCGCTGCGGGTGGACAAGAGCCTGATCACCCTGTTCCGCAACTCCAACCTTTCCCTGCGGGAGCTGGAGATTGCAGGAATCGCCATGATCCGGTACAGCTACAATGACGATTACGAGTTCGCAGTCATCAAGGCCCAGCCCTGCGATCCCAATATTCTGGGACTGATCAGCGATTTTCTGCTGCAGGTGGACGCCATCAAGACGTGCGTGGTGTTCAATGAGATCCCGGACGGCTATAAATTTTCGGTGAGAAGCTGCATCAAAGAAGTGAACGCCAGCGAGCTGGCGGCATTCCTGGCCCAGGATATGGGCTCCGGCGGCGGGCATTATGAGAAAGCCGGCGGCTTTATCAGCCTCTGGCGGTATGAGGAAAAATTCCCCACGCTGCACACCGAGGCGTATTTCAATAACCGCATGGCGGAGTACTTTGACAGCTATGACCTGATCTATGCCCGGGATTACGAGGCGGAGACAGGGGACATGAAGCTATATCATAAGAGGAACATTCCTGTGGGGTATGTGAAAGGGGACAGAGTGGTGCCTGCGGGCACGCCCGTGACAGTCCGTACCCTGGAGGGAGATATCGATATGACAGTGGACGAGGAGCTGTATTTTATCATCGGCATCAAAGGAGAGGTCTATGCCGAGCGCCACAGCCAGTTTGAGCAGGATTACAGGATCCTGGACGATCAATATCGCCATGATAGGAAGCTGGAGTATGTGCCCACCATTAAGAACCGTTCGGACGGCAGTACGCTGGTGCTGACGGATCACGCGGGAATCTGTATCCCGGCTGCCGATGTGACGGTCTACGCAAGAGAGCTTGAAAAGGGCGTGAAAGTGTTCACGGCCAGGGACAGGGAGCGGTATATGCTGGGCCAGCCGGGAGATTATCTGGCCGTGCGCAGAGATGACCTCCACGATGTGTATGTGGTGGAGAAAGAGATCTTTGAAAAGAGCTATGTCCCGCTCGGGGCGGAAGAATTGCTTGCTAAGGCACAGGAAGATGTGCTATGATACTGGGATAGGGATGCGCGAGGCTCCCCGGAAAGGCTGGATAGGATCACATGAGCGAGACAGAGTCAAAAAATTTTATTGAACAGATCATAGAGAAAGATCTTGCAGAGGGCGCATGCAGTACCGTATGCACCCGTTTTCCGCCGGAACCCAACGGATATCTGCATATCGGACATGCGAAGAGCATACTTCTTAACTATGGGCTTGCACAGAAGTACCATGGAAAATTTAACATGCGGTTCGACGACACGAATCCCACCAAGGAGGATATCGAGTTCGTGGAATCCATCAAGGCGGACATACAGTGGCTGGGGGCAGACTGGGAGGACAGGCTTTTCTTTGCCTCCGATTATTTTGGACAGATGTATGACGCTGCGGAGAAGCTGATCAAAAAGGGCAAAGCGTATGTTTCTGACCTGACGGCGGATCAGATCAGGGAATACCGCGGGACCCTGACGGAGCCCGGCAGAGAGGATCCCGCCTCCAAGAGGACTGTGGAGGAGAATCTGAAGCTGTTCCGGGAAATGAGGGACGGAAAGTATGGGGACGGGGAGAAAGTGCTCCGGGCGCGGATCGACATGGCTTCCCCCAATATCAACATGAGAGATCCCGTGATCTACCGGGTGGCCCATATGACCCATCATAACACGGGGGATCAATGGTGCATCTATCCCATGTATGATTTTGCCCACCCCATCGAGGATGCCATTGAGGGCGTGACCCATTCGATCTGTACGCTGGAATTCGAGGATCACAGGCCCCTTTACGACTGGGTGGTGCGGGAGCTGGAGTATCCCAATCCCCCCAAGCAGATCGAGTTTGCAAAGCTGTATCTGAAAAATGTGGTGACAGGCAAGCGCTATATCAAGAAGCTGGTGCAGGACGGCATTGTGGACGGCTGGGACGATCCCAGGCTGGTGTCCATAGCGGCTCTGAGACGGCGGGGATTTACGCCGGAATCCATCAAAATGTTCGTGGAGCTCTGCGGCGTGTCCAAGGCTAACTCCACTGCCGACTATGCGGCCTTAGAGTACTGCATCAGGGAGGATCTTAAGGCAAAGGCGCCCAGGTATATGGCGATTCTGGATCCGGTGAAGCTGATCATAGACAACTACCCGGAGGACCAGACGGAAATGCTCACTGCGGCGAACAACCCGGAGAATGAGGCGCTGGGCAGCAGGGAGGTGCCGTTCGGACGGGAGCTGTATATTGAGCGGGAAGATTTTATGGAGGAGCCGCCGAAGAAATATTTCCGCCTGTACCCCGGAAATGAGGTGCGGCTGATGAACGCATATTACGTTAAATGCACCGGCTGTGTAAAGGACGAGAGCGGCAGGGTGACGGAGGTGCACTGCACCTATGACCCCGCCTCCAGAGGCGGCAGCAGCCCTGACGGACGAAAGGTAAGGGGCACGATCCACTGGGTGGCTGCGGCAGCCGCGATCACTGCAGAGGTGCGGCTTTATGAGAACATCATAGACGAGGAAAAGGGCGTGTACAATGAGGAGGACGGAAGCTTGAACCTGAATCCCCATTCCCTGACCGTGCTGAAAGACTGTAAGCTGGAGCCCGCTTTTGCGGGGGCGAAAGCCTATGACCGTTTTCAGTTCGTAAGGCAGGGCTTCTTCTGCGTGGACGCAAAGGATTCCGCGGAGGGCAGGCTGGTATTCAACCGGATCGTATCGTTAAAGAGCTCTTTTGTGCTGCCGAAGACGGTATGAGAAGACGGTGTTCGTCCCGTCACATAAAACGCAAAGCGAATACATTCGCTTGGAATGGAGAGTAAAATGGGTATTTTATCAGGACTAGGCGGCCTGGGACTGGGAAATCTGGAAAATATGGACATTTTCGAGGAGGAAGAGAAAGAAAAGGAAGCGGCTAAGGCGAAAGCGGCAGCCGCGGCGCAGATTCAGGAAAAGGACATTGTCTTTGACAGAAGCTATCAATGCCCTGTGTGCGAAGGGAACCTGCACTCTAAGGCAGTCAAGTCCGGGAAAGCGAAGCTTCTGGGGACCGATCCGGATCTGCGGGCCAGATACGATATCATAGACCCGGCCAAATATGATGTGATCCTCTGTGAAAAGTGCGGATATGCGGCGTTGAGCAGATTCTTTGACAAGATTACGCATCCTCAGATCAAGCTGATCCGGGAGAAGATCAGCCCCACCGTGAGGATACCGAAGTATAACGATGACATTTATACCTATAAGGAGGCGCTGGAGCGCTATCAGCTGGCGCTGGCAAATGCCGTGGTAAAAAAGGCCAGATCCAGTGAGAAAGCGTATATCTGCTTAAAGAGCGCCTGGATCGCACGGGGATACAAGGAGAGCATTCAGGCTGACGGTACGGGAAGCACCAAGCAGCTTGCGGACTTGGAGAAAATGGAAGATGAATTTCTCCTGAATGCGTATAAGGGCTTTGTGGAAGCAGTGCAGAACGAAAGCTTTCCCATGTGCGGCATGGATGAGATCACGGTAAATTATCTGCTGGCCGTATTGGCGGCCCGGTTCAAAAAGTATGACGTGGCCAGCCGCATGATCGCATCTGTGCTGGGCTCCAGTTCGGCAAGTCCCCGGATCAAGGACCGGGCGAGGGACTTAAAGGAGCAGGTCCTGCAGGAAATGAAGAAAAAATAAGGTTAGCATATGTATGAGATGACCATACGGCTCCGCACGGGCGGGAAAGAGCGCCTGTACGAGCAGATCTATGAACACATTAAAAAAGAGATCAGGGAGGGGAAGCTGCTTGCGGGAGAGCGGCTTCCCTCTACACGTTTTCTGGCCGAATATCTTCAGGTGGCCAGGAGCACGGTGGACTATGCATACGGACAGCTTCAGGCGGAGGGCTATATCGAATCAAGGCCCTGCAAGGGGTATTTTGTCTGCCCCATAGAGGAACTGTTCGGCCTGGAGCCGGAGGGCGGTGGCCCGGAGCGGAGGCAGGGCCCGAAAGAGCAGCCTGACCTGCACCGGGAGGCATACGGCTGCAGGCCGGAGAGCGGCCCAGAGGGAAAGATCGATTTTTCGCCCTATGAGATCGACATGTCCGGCTTCCCTTTCAGTGTGTGGAAAAAGATCACAAAAAATATCCTCACAGATGCGAACAGTGACCTGTTCGCCAGGGGAGAGGCCCAGGGGGATCTGGACCTGCGGGAGACCATCAGCCGTTATCTCCATTCCTCCCGGGGAGTGGAATGCAGTCCGGAACAGATCATCGTGGGAGCCGGGAACGACTATCTGTTGATGCTTCTGGAGAAGATCCTGGGGAGGCATGTGCGCATTGCCATGGAAAATCCCACCTACCCCAGATCTTATCGGATATTCCGCTCCTTTGCCTACGATATTGTCACGGTGGACATGGACGAAAGCGGTATGCGGGCGGAGACCCTGGAGCGGGAGAACGTGAGGGCGGCTTACGTGATGCCCTCCCACCAGTTCCCCACGGGCGTGGTCATGCCTATCCGGCGCAGACTGGAGCTTTTACGGTGGGCGGCAGGAGCCGGGGACCGATACCTGATCGAGGACGATTACGACAGTGAGTTCCGCTTTCAGGGGAAGCCCATTCCCGCGCTGCAGGCCTCCGATGAATATGGGAAGGTGATTTACCTGGGCAGCTTTTCCAAGGCCATCGCACCGGCTATCCGCATCAGCTTTATGGTGCTGCCCTGGCCCCTGCTGCAGGTCTACAGGCAGAACTGTGCCTTTTATTCCTGCACGGTGTCCAGGATAGATCAGAGGATTTTGAATGAATTTATCCGGGACGGATATTTTGAGAGACATCTGAACAAGATGAGAAAGATCTACAGGGCAAAGCACGATCTGATGCTGGAGGAGCTGGCGCCTTTCCGCGGGAAATTCCGCATTTCCGGGGAGAATGCCGGGCTGCATCTGCTCCTTACCTCGAAAGAACCTGTCTGTGAGAGGAGGCTCACAGAACTTGCGGCAGGGCAGGGGGCAGCGGTGTACGGCATGAGGGCGGGAATGGCGCCGGAGGTGGGCGCAGCGAAAGAGGGCCCTGAGACAAAAGCGTCGGTGCTTTTGGGCTTCGGTGGAATGGATACGGATCAGATCCGGGAGGGGATCCGCAGGCTTAAGAGGGCATGGGGGATCGCGCAGTAAGGGATACCGGACAGAAAAAAGCCGGAAACGGATAAGTGGCTATCCGCTTCCGGCGCTTTTGTGATCCTAT
>CANRMK010000026.1 GCA_947631715.1 uncultured Acetatifactor sp. | reverse complement strand
GTCTTCATTCCTAAAAAAAAGCAGTGAAAATAATAAATCCACCATGGTTTAGGAATTTCAACAGTAGCATAAGGAAGTGGCAGATAATCACTGCTGCCAAAGGCAAGCATTGCCAACGTGATCCCGCAGGTCACCCAGAAAGGTTTCGAACAAAAGGCCCTTTTCAACTCCTGTTTTAGTATCTTCACTGTGATCTCCTCCCCCTGCAAAACGTCTTACGCACTCTATTCGCCGCACTCCGGCATCTGCATAACGCTCTCCCCTTTGATAAGCTCCGTCAGCTCCTCCCTGCCTGTGCAGGAAAGCTTTTCCAGAATATGCGTCATATGCTTTTTCACGGTCGTATCGGAAATATAGAGCATTTCCCCGATTTCTTTGTTGGTCAGCCCCAGGCAGACCAGTCTCGCCACTTCCGCCTCCCTGTCCGTAAGCCCCATGGACCGGAACCGGAAATAAGCCGCCTGGCCGTCCTCCTCCGCTTTCTGCGTATCCTCCTCCGTCTCCTCCATAAAGGAGATCGTCAGATTCTTCAGCTTCACCCCAACGGGTATGACCACCAGAGCAAAAATACCTGTGTAGATCACGCTCAGAAAGATCAAAGACAGAAGCGGCCCAAGCATGGGTAAAGGCTTATTCATGTGATACAGCAGTTTCACCAGGTACACCGCCACAGTCAGCACACCCTCCAGCGCCGTCAGCCTTCTGGCGGCCTCCAGCGCATTCACCGCTTTCTGCATCTCTATCCTGGTAGCGTTCTTTCTCTGAAAGAATACCAGGCGGAAACCGTTGATAAAATCTTTCCAGATGCCTGCCGTGCACATCACGAACACGAACACTGCCGTCAGCCCGCCGAGCAGCCATAGATTACAATATTGCCACACATAGGCAAGTCCTCCTGTCACCCCGGCCACCAGGGCAAGCCCCGCCGCCAGGATCCCTGCCAGCATAAGTACCAGCCCGTTGCCGAAAACTCTTTTGATCCTCTCCTGCCATCTTCTCATACTCTGTTTCATTCCCATTCCTCTCCCTTCCGCGCTTCCCCGGTTTTTGCTTCCCTGCTTTCGCCTGTCTGCTCTTTCTCTTTTCTGCTCTCGCCCGCCCCAGCCGCATTTTTTGTACTTTCATGTTATCATAATTTTCCCGCCCTTTTCTATACTACCCACCGGCGAAAAAGGTGGTATTTTTCTACTACCTCTTCCGAAAAAGTCATGTCCCCGGGATTCAATGCCATTCAGTTGGACACATTCAGCCGCAAAAGACATTTCTCAGAAGACTTGCGCAGGCAGAACTGGCTGAAATGCCGGTAGTATCTGATCGAAGCGTTTTACCATGGGAAAAAAGGAAAACTCATGCCCTTCCTGGATACAAAAAAGGCGCATGGTCTACAGTTTACTGTCCCATGCGCCTTTACGCTGTTACAAACTCTTTTGCCCCAGCATCACCACATTATCCTTATATCCTGCATCAAGAAAAAACCTTCTCATAGGAGCCAAGCTGCTGTGCTTTCGACAGATCCGCCGGGGTAAACCGCCGGTACGTCCGTCTGCCAAAGCGCATCTTGGAATCCGTGAACTGCAGTTCAAAGTCGCGTTTCCTCGCCAGTCCCATCCAATACTCGCCTTTTGAGCCCATTATGGAGACGGAGCAGGTCGTCATCTCCGGCGTTCGCTCAAAGGAAAACCTCAACCCGACGCCGCCGTTCTTGACCCAGTAATCTTCATGAGTGGTCGAAAACAGAGTTGCTTTGACCTGGCATATACCGCCCAGATCGGCATATGACATCCTTTGCTGCTCGTGAGGATTGTCATAATCCCAGGGCGGAATAGCCGATTCCTCGAGCTTCTGAACAAGAACCGGTATAAAATACCCGTATTTCCTGCTGCTTACGCCGATCCACGTGTTGTCGCCGTCCTCATAGACCTCCGCCGCCAACTCCAGGCCGCCGGTGCCATTGGTGATTTCCGCTTTCTTTCCGTCCAAACTGACCCATACAGAAATATTGTCACAGACCAATTCACCGGATTTCAACTTTATACTCCGTTCAATATCATCGTAATCGTAGTAAAAGTAGACAAAAGCATCATTCTCATCGAAGTATCTCACATTCTCATACCGTAACGGCTGTTTCATATCCAGGTCTTTTTTTAGATGGTTCAGCACGGTCCTTCCCGTCGTCGTTTTGATCACATTTCCCTGATCGTCCAGAATATTGTATTTCCATTTCGTCCTGATCCCACAATTGCATTTAAGTCCTTCCACAATCTGAATATACATTGTTTCCTCCTCGTATCATTCATGTAGCAGGGGTCTATATGTCTCCGTCACTCCGTGCTTCGCTTCGGCAGGGATGCCTCCGCGATCTTGCTGCAGATCTCTTCGATCGCTTCCTCCGTGACATTTAGCAGCTCATAATAATTTTTGCCTGCCAGATAATACTTGACCTCCGGTGTAAATTCCTCCCGGTCCAAACGTATCGGCAAAATCTGAAGTTCAACGGTCCGTTCAAATTCTCCCGCATTACGCAGCTCGCGCTTCACATCCACAGAATTCTGGGAGCTGGCACTGACGAGAATAATAAATGCCGCAGACGCCTCCATTGCCCGAATGATCTCCTCCGGATAATTCGCATTGCGAATCTTCTTATGATCGATCCACACTTTCATTCCATTCCGCTCAAGAACATCGGCGATCAGATTGGCAGCGGCTGCATCCTTATGACTGTAACTGATGAAATACGAACGACTCTTCTCCGTCTTTAGTTCCTGTGCCAAGTACTCACACATATAGCGGTACTTTTCCACATCTCGCTCAAAAAAGACAATCTTCTCCAACTCCTCAACAAATTCAAAGGCATACAAACTCTCCGCGATCAGCGGTACAAAAATATCTTTAGGATCCATCGCCTGATTGCCTGTCCCCACTAAGGGCAGAGCAATCGTCCTGATTCCGCAGCCTCTGCGATTCCCGCTGGCAAGCGCAAAAAAAACGGTCTCAAAATAGGACTGAAGCTTCTGCTCCTTCCCCTCCATCTCCAAGCAGGCGATCCGCCGAAAAGGAGCATCCGCAACCGGTCTTGATATCCATATACCGAACTCCTGCATATCAATCTCCGGCTGGGCTGCGAGAGTTTCCACAGAAATCCCGTACGCTCGGTCAAGCGTACCGATCACCGAGCTTTGCGACGGCCGGTAATTATGTAAGAAAGCGGAGCACACCAACAGATCCGCCTGAAGTTCCAGTTCCTCCAGTTCTCCACAGTATACCTCTATGCTCCGCTTTCGCCCTGATTTTGTCATATAGTAAAAAGTCTTTTGCATATCTACATGTACCATCCAGTTATCAATCGATGAATGGATTTTTCCTTTCTTAAATAATAATACCACAGGTATATACCCCTTGCAACCTTTATCTTGAATTCAAAATTATGCCAAATAACAGTTCCGTCCCTCCGTAACAGTTCAACCTTTCCCTTGCGAGCCACGCCCGGATTTTCTTGAAACCTGCCGTGCAACATGTTAAAATAACTTTATTCAAGAAAACAAGCGGCCCTACAGCCGTCCACACCATGCATACAGAACAGATTCCTGGAGGTGCAGCATGATCGGAAAGAGTAAACCTGTTCCGCGCCGAAAAAAAGCCGTCCTTTTGTCCGGCTGTCTTCTCGCCCTGGCCATGGCGGCATTCCTGTTTTCCGGCGCTGCCCGGGCAGCGGAAACCCGGACGGTGAGAGTCGCCTTTTTCCCTATGGACGGCTATCACGAAAAGACATCCGACGGGACTCTGACCGGAATGGACGTGGAGTATCTGAAAGCGCTGTGCAGCTATGTGAACTGGGATATCGAGTATGTGGAATGCAGCAGCTGGGACGATGCGCTGTCCCTGCTGTCCCGCCACGAGGCGGACCTGGTGGGCTCCGCCCAGTATTCCCCCCAGCGCGCCGAGGTCTATCAGTATGCGGATCTCTCCAGCGGCTATACCTACGGTGTGATCGCCGCAAGGCCGGACAGCTCCCTGGCCTATGAGGATTTCGACGCCATGAGGGACATTACCTTCGGGATCGTGAGGACGTATGTGCGCAGGACGGAATTTCTGCAGTATATGAGCGATCACGGAATAGACGATCCCCGAATCAAAGAATACACCTCCACCGCCGAACTCCGGGAGGCCCTTGACCAGGGAGAGGTGGACGCCATCGTACACAGCTTCACGGATACAAGCCAGGGCCACCGCCTGATCGGCCGCTTTGCGCCCATGCCCTTTTACTATATCTCCTATCCCGGAAACGATGATGTGATGCGGGAGCTGAATCAGGCCATAGCAGATCTGAAGATCGACCAGCCTCAACTGGAGACGGACCTGATGAACCGCTTTTACCAGAGCCGACTGGATAAAACTGTGGTCTTTACCACTGCGGAGAAAAAATATCTGGCGGAGGGCCACACGGTCGTGGTGGGATACTTAGACGGCTACTATCCTTTTTCCTATGAGGAGAACGGGGAATGCCGGGGGCTTGCCCGGGAAATGCTGGAAGAGGGCGCTCCGTCCGGCTTAAACTTCACCTACCGGAAAATGGACACCCTGCGGGACGCGGAATCTGCCCTGCGGAGCGGGACCATAGACCTCATTTCCTACTGCACTGACGCCACGGACACCCTGAATGTCCATCAGCTGGCCCCGGTAAAGGAATACGCCAGTATCCCTCTGGTGATCGTGATGAAGAACAAGGGCAGCTTAAGAGACCTGTCCACTCTGGCCACCGTCTCCTATCTGCATACGGACGCAAGCCGGGCGGTAGATACCGGTTCCGTCCATGTGGTGTCGTACAATACCCAGCAGGAATGCCTGGATGCCGTGCAGACAGGATCCGCGGATGCCGCCCTCTGCGACGGGTATCTGGCAGAATACATGCTGAGTACGGTGCTGCGGTACAACCGAATGGAGGTCAAGAGCGTTCTGAGCGGAGAGCACGATGTCTCCATGGTGATCCGCAAAAACGAGGCCACAGCCCTGGGCGGTATCCTGAACAAGACCATAACTCCGGTAGACGCCAGGACCGTCAGCGACTATATGCTGGCCAACAACGTCTACTCTCTCATGACCGTGGACCGCTTCCTGCGGAACAACAGCGTGGGGATCATCGCTTTATTGTCCATTCTGATCATTGCCATTCTCCTTACGGCATGGCACATTATCTCCAAGAACAAAAAGATTCAGAAGCTCATGTACAAGGATACCGGCATGGATATCTGGAACCTGAATTACCTGATCTACCGTGGGAGCGCCGAGCTTCTGCCCGAGCGCAGGGACAGACAGTATGCGGTGGCTTACTTAAACGTATCCCAGTTCCGCCATTACAATATCATTTACGGCTGGAACGCGGGACAGAGACTGCTGGAATCCGTGGTGGACGTGCTGGCCCAGAGCGTGGAGGAAAAAAAGGAAATATACGCCAGAAATCAGAGCGACCGCTTTGTGATGCTGTTAGCCTATGAGGACAGAGAGGCTTTCCTGGAGCGGGTGGACCGGCTGCTCCAGGCCATCGGGAAAAGGATCTATGACGATACTGAAAACCATATGGCGATCCATATGGGCATCTATTTCATTCCGCCGGGAAGCAGCGATCTGCGCACTGCCGTCAACTATGCGGTCCAGGCCAACGATTCCCTGCGGGACAGTCGTATCAGCGAGCTTAAGGTCTATGACGCCTCTTTCGAGAAAGAGATCAAGGAGCGCCACGAGCGGGAAAAGCTCCTGGACTCGGTGGAAGTGGACAGGGATTTCGTCACCTACTATCAGCCAAAGGTGGATATCCGGACGGAGAAGATCATCGGCGCGGAGGCCCTGATCCGCTTTCTGGATCCCTCCGATTTCGGAAAGGTCAAATCCCCCGCTTTCTTTGTCCCCTACTTTGAACAGACAGGCCGGGTGACGGAACTGGATTTCTTTGTGCTGGAGTGCGTCTGCAGAATGATGCGGAGACGCTTGGATGCAGGCAGAAAGATTGTGACGGTCTCCTGCAATTTCTCCAGGAAGCATTTTATGAAACCGGGCTTCCCGGAACGGTTCGAGGCAGTGCTTGAAAAATACAAGATCTCCAAGGAATACATAGAAGTCGAGGTGACGGAGACTGTGGTGGTGGAGGAGCTGCAGCTTTCCACCGTGAAAAAGACGTTAGACATCTTAAGGGAAAAAGGGATCCGGATCTCTATCGATGACTTCGGCTCCGGCTACTCTTCCCTTGGGATCTTTGAGCAGATCCCCGCGTCCGTGATCAAGCTGGACCGCTCTTTCCTGCTGAATCAGGAAGACAGGGACCGCCAGGTAAAGATCATGCGCGGGATCGTCAATCTGGGCAGGGAGCTGAAAGCCCAGATCGTCTGCGAGGGCGTGGAGACAGATGACGATGTGGCCCTGATGCGGGAGATCGGTGCCTATGTGGCCCAAGGCTACCGCTATTCCAAGCCTGTGCCCGAGGAGGAATTCGAGAAAAAGCTGGACGAGGAGTGAGGCGGCTTCTTTTTCCAGCGGCCGCTGAAATAATAACTCCAGCAGAGCAGAAAGCCCACCACAAAGCCGAACATACCGTTCCACCAAACAACGGCATGCCCCAGAAAAGCGCTGTTTCGGAACAGATATACCATAGAGACGCGCACCGAAAGCGTCACAGCCTCGGACAAGGCTCCTACGCCTCCGTGATCCGCCCCCTGGAATACGCCGAACAGCGGCATATAGACAGCAGGGATCATATTGGCCAAAGCGATCGTCCGCAGATGGGATCTGCAGTACAATGCCGCCTGGCCGCTTAGACCGAACAGACTGATGAGCTCTCCTGTGAAAATCCAGAAAAGAGAGGAAATCCCTGCCGTTATCACTAAAATGATCAGCATAGTCTGCCGGACGCCCTGCCTAATGCGCTCCGGCTTCCCAGCGCCGATGTTCTGCCCCGCATAAGTGGCCAGCGTCGTCTGAAAAGCGGTAAACGGCAGATTCAGGTACATCTCCATGCGCTGTCCCACCGTGTAGGACGCCGTCATTTCCTTGCCGAATCCGTTGACGGCCCTCTGGATGAACGTCATTCCCAGGGATGCCGTCATCATCTGCAGCGCAATGGGGAAACCCGCCGCCAGGATCCTGACTGCCACCCCAAAGTCCCAGGTAAGCTCACGAAACCGGAAGCGGAACAGGGGATATTTTTTTGTCATGTACCCATAGGCTGCCGCAAAGGAGACCAGTTGGGAGATATCGGTGGCAAGCGCCACTCCCGCGATCCCCCATCGGAAACCGGCTGTAAAGAGATAATCCAATCCAATGTTCAAAACGGAGGAGAGCAATAGAAAATAAAGGGTGGCTGCGCTGTCTCCCACAGCTCTCAAGACCGCCGCCACAATATTGTACCCGAACTGAAAGATCAGCCCCAGCAGATACACTCTGAAATACACTAGCGTCTGTTCCAGCAGTTCCTTTGGCACGGCTATCCAATAAGTATAGGCCGGGCGGGAGATGGCAAAGCCGACCACGGTAGCCACTAGCCCCATGCCAGTCAGCAGCAGGATCCCCGTTCCCGCGGTCTTCCTGACCTGTGCCTCCTCCTGCGCCCCGTAACACTGCGCCACAGCGACGCCGCTTCCCGAAGAAAAGCCCAGAGCCAGCGCGGTAAATAAAAAAGTAAAGCTGACGGTGGTCCCCACTGCTGACAGGGCGTCTTCACCGTAGAATCTTCCGACGATCAATGTGTCCGCCGTCTGATACAGCTGCTGGAGCAGCGATCCAGCCATGACCGGGAGTGCAAATCTGACGATATGCTTCCACGGCTGCCCCTCCGTCATTGCCCTGCCTTCCATAGCCTCCCCTTTCCTATTCCAGTTAAAACGCTGATGGCCCGGCTGTTCCGATCATTCCCCCATTCCAGCGGCTCCCCTGGCATTTTCCTGTATGCCCGCCCCAGATGCCGCTTAAGGGCCTGCACATATTCCTCAGCCCACGCGGCTCTCATGGCATGTGAGGTAAATCACCTGGTACTCTTCTCCGATCCGCTGCAGAAGCTTCAGGCCGCCTTTCAGCTTTTCCCCGTCCAGGTTCGCAAAGGGATCGTCAAAGATCACAAAGGGCTTCTCTTCCTGATACATGGCGTCCACCAGCGCCATGCGCATACAGATTCCAAAAAGGTCCCTGTAGCCCGCGCTGAAAAATCTGGTCTCACGCTGCATGCCCTGCTCGTCTATGGTCACGTTTAAATTGGCGTCTACCAGAATGCGCCCCGGATCCTCTCCCGTCAGCATTTCATAATATTTCCCCAGGCTTTCCCGGATAGGGCCCGTATACCTGGAAGTAAAAGATATTTTGGCCTGTTCCAGGAACTCCCTGGTAGTCTTTAAAAGCTCATACCGCTGGGACTCCCCGGCGTATTCCTCCCGAAGCTTTTCCAGATTTTCCCTGTCCTCCGAGAGAGCGTCCGCCTCTTCTCTGAGAGAGTCCAGCTGTCTGTTATCCTCTGACACATATCCGTAGATCCGCTCCAGCCTGTCCGCGATTTCCTCCAGCCTTTGATTGATCTCCTGCAGGTCGCCGGTATCCTCCTCTCCAGGGCAGGGCTTCCTGATCTCCTCCACATTTTCAGAAGCCTCGAACGCTTCCCGGCGCTGTCTGCTGATTTCGTATTCCTTTCTGCTGTTCTCATAGCTTAACAGACGCTCCTGTATCCTGAGCAGCTGTCCCGCCAGATCCTCCTCCGGCTCCATGCCAAGCGTTTCCACAAAATCCCTGATCCGCTTCTGCAGGCTGCTTAAGCCTTCCTCCGCACGCCGGAACCGTTCCCCCTTTTCCTTTAACGCCCTGTACTCTCCGGCAAGCTCTTTCAGCCGATTCAGCTTTGCCGCATACTGGGCCTCTTTGAGGTCTTCCTCTGGATAATAAGCGCCCAAAAAGCGTTTCAGTTCCTCCGATGCCTGCAGGCACAGCTCATTGAAACGGTCTGTCTGCGCATTCCTCTCCCTCTCTGACAGCGTAATGTACTCCCGCACCTCCGCCTTGAAGCTGTACAGGCTCCCTAAGACTCCGTTTTCCCTGTCCCAGGGAGACGCCTCCCACACAATGCCGTAACGCGCAAAAAACGCCTCCGTATTCCGCACTGTATTTTCAATGAACTCCTGGTCCTCCCGGATCTCTTCCTCCATCTGTCTCAGGCTGTCATTCTCTGGCAGATCCCTCTGCGTTTCCTCTCTCTTTTCCCCAAAGCCGCCTTTGTGCATCAAAAGCCAGATGCAGTAGACTCCCGCCACCGCGCCAAGCGCCCCCGCGATCGCTCCGGGCGCCGGCTGTCCCGCCATGATCAGGATCCCTGCAAGGAGAAACGCAGCGCCGCACACCAAAAGCCCGGCCCACAGTGCCGGTCTGGCGCTTTTTCTGCCGTTCTTTCTCCCGCCTCCGTTCGCGCCGGTCTGCGCGATTCCTCGCAGTGCCTCATAGGTGAGCTTCTTCTGCCCCAGCACATTTTTCCGCTCCGCACAGCTGCTCCAATCGGCGATCACCTGGTCCACCTCCTGAAGCATGGGAACCTTGTCCGAGAACCGCGCTTTCCCGGCCTCAAGACGCTGCGCCTCCCCGGCAGAGAGCTGCTCTGCGGCCAGGGTGCCTCTCATGTCCTGCAGCTGCAGCGCCAGCTCTTCCTTTTCCTGAAACGTCTCCTGCGGCGGACAGCCCTGTGCGAACAGGCGCTCCAGCTCCCCGCTCCGCACGGCCTCTTCCTGAGAGAGGCGGAAAATGCGCACGGCCTCGCTCCCCCCGGACAGGCCGCCGCTTTCGGTGATGGCCTGCTCCAGCCGGGACCGATCCGGCAGCTCTCCCGGAAAGTACCCCCGTTCGGCCTTTAGGCTCTCCTCCCGCTCCTGATATTCCCGGCACAGGGCTTCATAGGCTTCCCGCTTTGCCTGAATATCTTTCCATGCGCCGATCCTGCGCTGTCTTTCCAGCAGTTCGGTCTGCTCCTCCTTAAGGGCCTGCTGCTCCGCCAGCTTATCATGGATCCGGCCTAAGAGTTCTTCTATGGCTCGATCCACCCCCCGCCCTCCGCGGATCCTCTCTTCCAGACGGCCGATCTCCTCTTTCTGCCGGTACAGGGAACCGGTCCGGCGGGCAGGGCTCATCTGGTTGATCAGGCTTAAGAATTTCTGGTTTACGTCCTCATACCGGTTGATGTCCTCCGTATCCTCCGCCAGATTGCCGATCTTTGCGCTGACAGCATCTGTAGCCGCGGTCCCGCAGTCGTTCTGCGACACAAAGACAGTCCTGGCAAAGGAAGCGCGGTCTAGGGAGAACAGCTCCTGTCCCACTGCGTCGGAATAATCCCTGCTCTCTAAGTTAGTGGCTTTCTTCCGCAGGCTGAAACAGTCCTCCTTTTCCTTTGCACCGAAAGTGCGGGCGACCTCATATCGCTCACCGCCCGTCTCAAATTCCAGCCGGCCTCCGTAGACGCCCCCCTGCCAGGGACGATAACGCTTTCTCTCATTCTTAAGCTCGTCCCGGGATTTTTCCTCCTCGAATCCAAAGAGCATTACCTTGATAAAGGCCGCCAGAGTGCTCTTTCCCCAGCCGTTGTCCCGGCAGAGCGTATTGACGCCCTCTTCAAAGGAAAGGGAGAAATCTTTTAATTTTCCGAAGTTCTCGATATGACAGCTCACAAGACGCATAGTCCGTCCCCCATCCCTTTCAATCCCTTTTGATTGTAACAGTTCAGCCTTTCCCTTGCGAGTCACGCCCGGTACTGCCGATGTTCTCCCGTCAGACGCGCTTCCGCTCGGTTCCGCACGTAGCGGACACTAGGCTCGAAAGTACCTCGCCAAGTGCCGACGTGCTCCAACGGTCTGCCGGGAGAACATCGACATTACCGGGCTGAATACGACGGAGGGCTGAACTGTTACCTTTGATTCCTTTCAATCCTTTTTGCACTCCCTGTGCACTTTAAGCGCATGGGAATACAAACTTTGTTCACTCCGGCTCTTCTCCTGCCAGAGCCAGAAGCCCGCACCGGATCACTGCAGCTTTCTGCTGGGAATCCAGGTCCTCTGCGGCCTCCACCAGCCGCACGAACTCTCCCTTTAGAGACTGGTCCTGTGCAAAAAGCCTGTAATCCACTTCCAGGCTGGTCTCATCATATATTTTCAGGAAATAGAATTCCGGGTCGAACTTCTTTATCAGAAAATCTAAATTTTTCTCACCGGATACATCTATGTTTCCAGTCAGAACGATCTTCAGCAGATTTTCCGGCGAAACAGGCTCTTTCTCCAGGCTCTTTCTTATCCTGTCCTCGATATCCCTGGTGGTCATGCACCCGGACACGTCCACCTGACGCGCATACAGTCTCCGGTGTGCGAACGGTACGAACTCCCGGCGGAAAGTCCCCGCCTCAGGATCGATATCCAGCAGCACAAAGCCGTGCTCTCCGCATTCGTCAAAGCCTCTTCCCTCAAGGCAGCCGGGATAGCAGTACCTCCCTCTCGGATCCAGCTCTCCCTCGCCCCTGGCGTGCACATGCCCCAGGGCCAGGTAATCGATCCCCCTGTTTTTCAGCTTTCGCAGATCGATGTACTCCGCGCCGTCCCTGGGCGCTTTCTCCGAGATCTGTCCGTGGAGCGCCACAATGTGGAATTTCTCCCTGTCCAGCATCAGATCGTTATAGAGCCCCGCGGAATTCTCCGGCCCCAGCTCTGCCCCGGTCACGATCACCTTTCCGTCTCCCAGAGGATAGGAGGTCCAGCTGTCCCCGAAAAGCTTCAAGTTATCCGGCATCTCCTCCAGACTGCCCAGGAAGCTGTCCGCGTCATGATTTCCCCTGAGATAAAAGAACGTGATGTCCGAATGGTTCAGGATTCCGTCCCGGACCGTATTTCTCGCAGTGGCGGAGATATTTTTCGTGTCGAACAGGTCCCCCGCAATGATGACCGCCTCCACCCGATTCTCCTCCGCATAGTCAAGCAGCCGGTCAAAGGTATGCAGAAGCTCCGCCCGCCGCTCCCTGGCCTTTTCCTTGGTAAGGTTGGAGGTCATTTTGGAATCCAGATGAAGATCTGCGCAGTGTATCAGTTTCATAGTCCGCTCCCAATCATTCAAACATCACTGCCTGAATCATATGTTTTTTCTTATACCCGCAATGCGCCTTAGCACGCATACCGGTCAATGCCTGCTCTTGCCAGGTTACTTATGATAGGGCTCCCCGTTTATGATCCGAAAGGATCGATAGATCTGTTCGCATAGGATCACCCGCATCAGCTGATGGGGAAAGGTCATGTCGGAAAAGCTTAGGGCCATATCCGCCCTGTCCCGCACAGAGGCATGAAGCCCCAGAGAGCCGCCGATCACGAACACAATGTGGCTTACGCCCCCCAGGGCGAGCTTCCCGATCCACTCTGCCATTTTTTCCGAGGAAAGCTTCTTCCCGGCGATCTCAAGCGTGCACACATAGGCGTCCGCCCGGATCCTGTCAAGAAGCCTGGAAGCCTCCTTTTTCAGGATCATTTCCTCCACCCCGGATCCGGCTCCCTCCGGCGTGCGCTCGTCGGCCACCTCCACGATCTCCAGCTTACAGTACCCCGACAGCCTTTTCGCGTACTCCTCCACCGCGTCCCGGTAAAATTTCTCTTTGATCCTGCCAACACATGCAATCGTGAT